>NZ_JBFRTU010000045.1:22300-23190 GCF_041474275.1 Vibrio sp. 10N.222.52.B7
AACTTTAATACCGATGCTGATAGCAATCTTTCATCCACAGATCAGAAGGCTTCTTCGAAAAGCTCTTTTCTGGTTGCTCCTTTAGGTAGTGTTGCTTATACCTTTGGTGAAAAGCTAAACCATCAGGTATACACAGGTACCGCGCGTGATGATGTGGCGACGGGTACTGTTGTGCTTGAGGTTGGTTATAAATACCAACTAGAGTCAGGCATGACCATCGATGCTTCGATTCTGCCAACTATTATGTCTGGCGAGACTTGGGCCGATCCGTACAACACGACGTCAGCTCGCAGCAAAACCGACGAGACGGGTAATGCCTTTCGTTTAACACTAGGGAGCATCGCTGGCTCTGCTTTCTCTTTAGACATGGCCTACGCCACCAAAGATGTGAAAGATGATCAAGTTGAAGACGCGCTAAAACGCGACGCCGATACTTTCTACCTGAAAGGTCAATATCGTCAGCCAATCAGTCGTACCATGATGTTAGTACCGTCACTGATCTACCAATCAAGTTCTGCGGATGGCAAAGCTGCCTCTTATGAACAGTTTGGCGGTGAGGTAAGCTTATTTGGCGGCATGGGACGTCATCAATACGCACTAACGGCGGGTTACAACCAACGCTCTTACGATGCGAGCAGCATTACTTTCCAAAAGAAACGCAGTGACGATAACATCAATCTATTCGCCGCGTATGAATATGATCAATTCATGGATTGGGAAAACTGGTCGTTTGTTTCTCTTGCAGGCTACGGTACTAGTGACTCGAACATTACCTTCTATGATGAGTCTCAATACATCGTATCACTCGGCCTGAACTACAAATTCTAACTCCAGCCAGCGCCAATAAATTATCAAACTAAAGCCTGCACACTGAACTGACCCCCAATAGT
>NZ_JBFRTU010000046.1:0-89764 GCF_041474275.1 Vibrio sp. 10N.222.52.B7
CTAATATGCCATCAATGGCGTCACCTGTAATTCAGTGTCACGATTTTCATAACAATCTAGAGGTAATCAAGCTTATTT
This sequence comes from Vibrio sp. 10N.222.52.B7, assembly GCF_041474275.1. Taxonomy (NCBI): domain Bacteria; kingdom Pseudomonadati; phylum Pseudomonadota; class Gammaproteobacteria; order Vibrionales; family Vibrionaceae; genus Vibrio; species Vibrio sp. 10N.222.52.B7. The sequence goes on from NZ_JBFRTU010000046.1 coordinate 79, forward strand.
AGAACTGTTTACAGTCATCTTCAGCAATTTAGAGTTATTCCCAGCAATTTGAAGTTATCTCCTGCAATTTATAGATACTTACTGGTATCCAAAAACACAATCTTGCTTGGTTTCATTCCACAAAGGGTATTGCTTCATGACTTGGGTGTAGAGCTTACTTTCCAGGTGCGATCTTAACCAACGTCCTACGTTTTGATATTCCGATTTCACAAACCACTTCTTTTCGACTCGCACAAACTGACTGACGAAAGGCATCACCGCAAAATCGGCCAAGCTTGGGCTTTCTCCAAAAAAGTAGGGCTGATCGGTAAGTCGCACTTCTAACTGCTTAATGAAGGTTTCGCAGGCTTGTCGGCGTTGTTCAACATCGATGTTTCGGTAACGAACCGATGCACGATACCTTTCTAAGTGACCAATAAATTCTTCATCGTTGGTTTTAATGAGCTGCTGAACTTGTTCGCTAAGCGTTGGATTGCTTGAACGCAGAAGATCTTGAGGATCGTTTTGTTGAAGTGACCAGTTCATCACATCCAAGCTCTGTTCAATGACTTGTCCATTGGGTAACACCAATACAGGCACTGTTCCTTTTGGCGAACTGGCCAATAGTTCGCTAGGCTTGTCTTTGGTAACGATTTCTCGAAGTAACACTTTTTGCTGTGATAGTGCGATGCCCATTCGTCCGCGCATTGCATAAGGGCAACGGCGTAAAGAATAAAGGATAGGTAGATCGGATTCGTTCGGCATTATTGAGGTCATTTAGTTTGAAAAGTGTTGTACGGTGGTAAAGAGATCGTGATGTGGGTAGAATACGCGGCTTAAAAATTATAAGTAAGTGAGCGACTTCAAAAATGAGCAGAAAAATTGAGTTATTAGCCCCAGGTGGCGATGTAGAAGCGATAAAAGCCGCCATCGTAGCGGGTGCTAATGCAGTTTATTGTGGTTTAGACACATTCAACGCTCGTAACAGAGCCTCTAACCTGTCGTTAGACGAATTGAATGGTGTGATTCGCCTTGCTCATGAATACGGCTGTGAAGTGTTCCTGACTCTTAACGTTGTGCTACTGGAGCACGAGACTAAGAGCATCACCAAACTGCTGAACCAGCTTGTGAACACCAAAGTGGACGGCATCATTGTTCAAGACTTGGGTTTATTCAACCTGGTTAAGAAGCATTTCCCATCGTTAGACGTTCACGCGTCGACTCAGTTAACTACGCACAACGAAGGTCAGATTAAGTTCTTGTCTAAGATTGGCGCGACGCGCGTTAACTTGTCTCGTGAGTTGAACCTGCCTGAAATCAAGATGCTGACGGAAGTGGCACACGATCACGACGTATTAACCGAAGTGTTCGTACACGGCGCTCTGTGTATCGCATTCTCTGGTCAATGTTACTCAAGCTCAGTAAGTGTGGGTAACTCAGGTAACCGTGGTCGTTGTAGCCAAGCGTGTCGTGATGAGTACGAAATCACCAACGCGGGCAACAAGTTCCCACTTAACCTGAAAGATAACTCAGCTTACTACGACCTACCTGAATTGGTTGATGCGAAAGTCGACTCATTGAAAGTAGAAGGCCGAATTAAAGGCGCACACTACGTTTACACTGTGGTAGACACATGGCGTAAACAGATTGATAGCTTTGTAGAAAGTGGTTTGTTGATCGAAGACGATTCGAACCTACACAAAGTATTCAACCGTGATTTCACCAACTCTTTCCTAAAGGGCAACCTAACGAAAGACATGTTCATCGATAACCCGCGCGACAACAGCATGAACTACGCTGTTGAAAAAGCGACGGAGCAGAACAACGAAATCTCAGTTGTACAGATTCAAGAAGTGACCAACGAACTTCACCAAGCGAAAGACGTTCTTGGTAACGAAATGCGTGACAAGATCGAGTTCCTTGATATTCGCAAGACACCAGTAGCACTGTCGTTCAGCGTAAAAGTGGGTCAACCATTTACGGTGACTGTGAACACGCCAAAAGAGAACTTTACTCTTCAATCTAAATCGCTATTGAAAGCGGTTGAAGAGAAGGCGATTACTCAAGAGCTACTTGAGAAGCGATTCAAAAACGTGAAGAGTGCAGTTCACACGCTAGAAAGCCACGACTTCAGTGAAGTGGATGCAGGCTTGTTGATTCCTCTAAAAGAAGTTTCAGACCTAAAAGACGAGATCGACTTCATTCTGAACGGCTCTGTGGAAGTGATTAAGCACGTTGAAGTGCCAGCACTGCCTCAGCACCCTAAAGTGAACGAGAAGCCGACTATGTCGATGCTTATCGCCGATGTAGAAGACTTACACCTGTGTGACGTGACTGACGCGGATGTTTACTTCAAACTTCCAGAAAGCTTCAAGAAGCGTTGTAACAAGTACATCGACATCTTGGCAGCAAACCCACGTTTGATTCCTTGGTTCCCAGCGGTATTGATCGGTAAAGATTACGACGAAGCGGTTCGTATTCTTGAAGAGATCAAGCCAGCTCGCATCGTAACCAACAACACGGGTATTGCTTACAAAGCTTACGAGATGGGTATTGAGTGGGTTGCAGGCCCGTTCATGAACACGACCAACTCTCACGCACTGGTTACTCTGAAAGAAGAGCTGAACTGTGCAGGCGCATTCATTTCGAACGAGATCAACAAAGGTCAGATTCGTCATATTCGTCGCCCAGAGAACTTCAAACTGTTCTACAGCATTTACCACCCAATCTTGATGATGACCAGCCGTCAGTGTTTCTTCCAAAGAACCGTGGGTTGTAACAAGCCAAGCATCGAAGCAGGTTGTATGTTGAAGTGTGAGAAAGCGACCACGATTACCAACGTGAAAGGCATCTCTTTTGCGGTTGATAAACAGAAGGGTGGCTACCCAAGCATTTACAACCACGAGCAGTTCTTGAACCACGACGCAGTAACTGACTTCTCTGGTCTGTTCGACGAGTTCTTCATTGACCTAACCAACATCGGTGCAGGTTCTAAAGAAGTGAAAGACAAAGTTGAGCTTATCAAGCATTTCGAAGCGCTACTGAACGGCGTTGAAGGTTCACAACAGAACCTAGAGCAGATGGTTGAAGTTCGAACTAATGCTCAGTACGTGCAAGGTCTATAGCGTACAAGGTTTATAGGGTTCAATGTCTATGGGCTGTAAGGCTTATAGCTTCTAACGCAAAGAGCGTTCAAGGTTTATAACGCTCAACCGCTTATAAGCACTCTGAACCAATAAACAAAAGGCCACTCAATCGAGTGGCCTTTTTAATGTCTGAAACTTTCTGAATCTTTCTCAACCAACGAATACGTTATTCTGTCACGGCTTCTTGTTTGAAGCATGGGCTTTTCAACGTGTTCATCTTTTCGATTTCATTGGTTAAGCGCAGCGAGAGCAGGGCTTTCTGGTTCGAAGCAAAATCAAACATCACGATAGTCGCAGTGCCAACGGTCGTCAGTTTCTGTTGAGCCTTACTGACAATCGCGTATTCCATGGTGAATCGGTCATCTTGAATATCGGTAACACGTGAGCCGACCATCAAGGTATCTGGATACGTGACTGGGCGGAAATACTTACAGTAAGTGTCACCAAGAACAGGACCAACTTTGGTAATCGCCATCTCTTCCATCAGCTCGACGTGCTTGAAAAAATCTAAGCGAGCGGTTTCGAAATAGCGAAAATATACAGCGTTGTTAACGTGATTGAGTGCGTCCATTTCTCCCCAAGCGACAGGGATTTCTGTTACTACCGGGTAGTCAGATAATAGTGCTTCCATGCGAACTCTCTTATTGTTATCTGTGTAATTAACGTTATTTACTTATCCTTCATCGGAATAAGTTGTTATTGGAATAAAAACCCTACCGCTAAATTAACAAAACTGCAACACGCGTGATTTAAGTTTTTGAAGCTTGAAACCACACAATGTCAGTGACTTAGTTGCACATCCACTCAATGGTTACGCACTAAGGTGTTTGAATTGCAGCTCAACCAAGCGTTGGTACAATTCGCAGCTATTGATGAGAGACTGGTGGTCGCCGATGTCTACTAGTTGTCCTTTATCGAGCACCGCAATTTGGTCGGCGTGTTTAATTGTTGATAATCGATGGGCGATAATGATCGTCGTTCTGCCACGCATTAACTCTTCTAACGCTTGTTGTACGTGATGCTCACTTTCACTGTCTAGTGCGCTGGTTGCTTCATCCAACAATAGAATATTTGGATCTTTCAAGATGGCACGTGCGATAGCAATACGTTGTCTCTGCCCACCAGAAAGCCTTACACCACGTTCACCAAGAAAGCTGTTGTAGCCATCAGGTAGGTTTTGAATGAACTCGTGTGCGTGCGCTTTCTTCGCCGCTTCGATCACTTGCTCGTCTGTTGCCTGCGGGTTGCCGTAGCGAATGTTATGGAACACATCGTTACTGAACAGAGCAGGTTGTTGCGGTACCAATGCCATCTGCTTTCTTAGCTCGTTAGGATCAAACTGATTCAGTTCAACACCGCCTAAGGTGACCTTACCCACTTGTGGGTCGTAGAAACGTTGCAGCAGTTCGAACAGGGTAGTTTTACCTGCGCCAGACGGGCCAACCAGTGCCAACACTTTGCCTTCATGGGCAGTAAGCGTGAGGTTGCTTGTTGCGGGTTGTTCCGGTCTTGATGGATAACAGAAGGTCACATCATCAAATGCAACTTCTGGCGTTACGTTAGCAAGCGAAGTTGGATTCGCAACTGGCGCAACAATATGGCTTTCAACTTGTAGGATCTCGATTAATCGCTCGGTCGCACCTGCCGCGCGTTGCAGTTCACCCATCACTTCAGAAATCGTACCTAACGATGAAGCAACCATAATTGCGTAGAACACAAACGCCGCTAAGTCACCAGCCGACATAGTGCCGTTGATAACATCACTGCCGCCAACCCAAAGCATGCCTGCAATAGCACTAAATACAATCACGATAACGCCAGAAATAAGAATCGCGCGCTGTTTTACACGCTGGCGACCAATCTCATACGCCTTTTCCACTTCTACCGCGAATGATGCTTTCTCTTGCTCTTCTCGGCTGTAGCTTTGCACCGTTTTAATGTGCTCAATTGCCTCACCTGCGTAAGAACCCACATCAGACATGGAATCTTGGCTTTGGCGAGATAGGGCTCTTACACGGCGCCCATAAACAAGGATCGGAATCAAGATAAATGGCACCGAGGCCAATACAATCAACGTCAGCTTAATATTGGTCGCAAACAGCATGATGATTGCACCAATACACATCAACGCGCTGCGCATCGCCATAGAGAACGATGAACCTATGATGCTTTGAAGCAGAGTAGTATCCGTTGTAATGCGCGACATGATGTCGCCACTGCCATTGGTTTCGAAGTAACTCGGGTGCAGTGTCACGACATGATTGAAAACCGACAGGCGTATATCCGCACTTACTCGCTCACCAACAGAAGAGACCAAATAGAAGCGGAAGAAGGTGCCAATCGAGATCAGCACGACCACCACCATGATGAATTGAATCGCGCTGCCTAAGTCTGACAACGATTGTTGGCTGAAGCCTTGGTCGATAAGAAGACGAATACCGTGTCCGACTGAAAGGGTTAAGCTCGCTGTGAAGATCAACGCGATCAACGCAGCAATAACACGACCTTTATAAGGCTGAATGAATTTACTCAGCTCAAACAAAATACTGAGGCTTTTTTTCTCAGGTTTGGGGTCTGGCACTTTTTGAGTAGAGCGCTGAGTCTGTCGCTGGTTCGAGTCGAGCGTAGAAGAGACATCGTTTTGCATATGACTGCCTTAATGTGTTGTCGCTTTAAAAATTGATGGCTTGTTGCTTGTTGCTTATGGCTAATTGCTTATGGTTTATGACTTATTGCCTGTACTGCGCGTTGTTCGCTGGGCAGTAATTGTTGTTGAGAATCGAACCCATTAAAGCATTTATTGCGCTGTGACGCTCCCTAGGAAACTCAATTTCCAATATTTCCTCATCACTAAGTGAATAATTCGAAACAACCTTAAAGGAAAACTAAGCATTCTGATCCAGTCAGTTGGATAGGAAACCAAGCTATTTAACCCTAATTTTTATGCAAGTAAATTAGCGTTGATAGGAGAGTGCACACATAAACAAGCAACCGTGCAATGATTTATAAATTGATAGCAAAACGTTTGCTATTTATCTCGATATTAGCTTTATCAATGACTTGTGAGTTTTGGTTGTAAGACCAGTTATAGCGACTGTTTTTTGTGGAATATTTGTTACAAAAATTCAACAAAGTAGTTTTTTATACATTTTTCTTGCATAAAAACTCGGATTGAATAGAATAACCAACAAATGACAATTAATGCAGTATTGTGGCATGAGTATTCAAGTAAAGAGCATCAACAAATCATACGGTGATACCCAAGTTCTTCACGACATCAGTTTCGACTGTGAGAGTGGCGAAACCTTGGTATTGCTTGGCCCAAGCGGCGCGGGCAAGAGTTCATTACTGCGTGTATTGAACCTGCTTGAAATCGCGGACAACGGCGAATTAGACATTGCGAATGAGCAATTCGATTTTTCAAGCCAAATCCAAGAGAAGCAGGGGCTTAAACTTCGTCGTAAAGTCGGCATGGTGTTCCAGCAATACAACTTATGGCCACACATGACGGTGATGGAAAACTTGATTGAAGCACCAACCAAAGTGGCGGGTTTGGATAAGCAAGAAGCGATTAAGCAAGCGCAAGAAGTCCTAAAGACACTTCAACTTGCCGACAAAGCAGACGCTTGGCCACTTCAACTGTCTGGCGGTCAACAACAGCGTGTTGCGATTGCACGTGCGCTGATGATGAAACCGGATGTGTTGCTGTTTGATGAGCCAACAGCGGCGCTTGATCCTGAGATCACCAACCAAGTCGTGAGCATTATTAAAGAGTTGAGCGGAACGGGCATTACCCAAGTGGTCGTGACGCATGAAGTCGATTTCGCGAAGAAGATTGCTAGCCACGTTCTGTACCTAGAAAAAGGGTACATCGTTGAACACGGCACCAGCGATTCATTCGTTAATCCGCAGACACCTGAGTTTGCCGAGTATTTGACTCATTAAGTAAGTCTCTTATTAAAAGAAAGTTGACTCACTAGATTTAGCTAAACACAACATCAATTAAAACAATCAAATTATAAGAATGGCCACAGGCCGCTACTACACAGTATTCGGAGTAACAAAATGAAAAAGATTCTACTAGCTTCACTTATCGGCCTTGCTTCTTTCAACGCAGCAGCTCAAGAAGAAATCAAATTCGCAATGGAAGCAACTTACGCACCATTCGAATACATGGATGAGAACAACCAAATCCAAGGTTTTGACGTAGACCTAGCAAACGCACTTTGTGAAGAGATGAAAGCGACATGTACTTTCCACAACCAAGCGTTCGATAGCCTGATCCCTGCACTTAAATTCAAACGTTACGATGCCGCTATCTCAGCAATGGACATCACTGAAGCACGTCTTCAACAAGTGAACTTCTCTAACGCTTACTACGATAACTCTGCAGCATTCATCTCTTTTGAAGGCAAAGTAGCAGACCAAGCAGCACTGGAAGGTAAGCGTGTTGGTGTTCAAAACGGTTCTACTCACCAGAGCTTCCTACTTGAGCAAATGACTGGCGTAACAGCGGTACCTTACTCAAGCTACCAAGATGCATTCATCGACATGAAAAACGGTCGTATCGATTCTGTATTCGGTGACACAGCCGTTGTAGCAGAATGGTTCAAGAAAGAAGACAACCTAACGTACGTTGGCGACCAAGTAACAAACCAAGAGTACTTCGGTAACGGCTTTGGCATCGCAGTAAACAAGAGCAACCAAGAACTTGTAGACCAGCTTAACGTTGCACTTGCAGCAGTAAAAGCGAACGGCGAATACGATAAGATCTTCAACAAGTACTTCGGTAAGTAATTTATGGAATTAACGGGTTACTCTTTAGGGCTCGTCGAAGCAAGCTGGATGACTGTTCAGCTTGCGTTCGTAAGCCTATTGGTTGGATTGGTTCTAGCAGTTTTGTTTGCAAGTGGTGAGATGTCTCGTCGTATTGCAATCAAATGGCCAACGACTGCATTTGTGACGATTGTTCGTGGTTTACCAGAAATTCTGGTCGTACTGTTTATCTACTTTGGTTCGACACAAGTTCTGTTCATGATCACTGGCGACTTCATAGAAGTGAGCCCGTTCTTATCTGGTGTTGTTGCACTGTCACTTATCTTTGCTTCTTACGCTTCACAAACCATCCGTGGTGCTTTGAAAGCAGTAAGCAAAGGGCAGAGAGAAGCAGCAAGCGCGCTTGGTATCTCTCAATCGCGTTCATTCTTTCGTATCGTGTTACCTCAAGCGGTAAGACACGCACTACCAGGGTTAACCAACCAATGGTTAGTGTTATTGAAAGACACTGCATTAGTTTCGCTGATTGGCGTAACAGATTTGTTGAAACAAGCACAACTAACATCAGCGGCAACGCACGAAGCATTTACTTGGTACGCGACAGCAGCAGCAATCTACTTGGTCATCACTTTAATCACACAAAGATTGGTAAAAGTGATTGATGGTAAGTTCTCTATTCAAGGTTTGGGTAACAAAGGGGCAATGGCATGAATCAACAATACCTCTCTCAAATGCTTGAAGGCTTAGTGACCAGTCTTCAACTCACAGGTGCTTCACTGCTGGTTGGTTGTATCTTGTCACTGCTGATGACGGTAACGCTAATCCTAAGAATACCTGCGATTCACTGGTTCACTCGTGGCATCATCACGCTGTTCACTGGCACACCATTATTGGTGCAGATCTTCTTGGTCTATTACGGCCCGGGTCAGTTCGATTGGATTCGTGAAAGCTTCATGTGGACTTGGTTAAGCCAACCTTGGTTCTGTGCAATGTTAGCATTAGCTTTGAACACTGCCGCATACAGCACGCTACTGTTCAGAGGCGCATTCAACGCCATTCCAGCAGGGCAGTGGGAAGCATGTCGTGCACTAGGTATGGACAAAGTAGCAACGCTTAAAGTGTTACTGCCATATGCACTACGCCGCGCCGTTCCAGCTTACTCGAACGAAGTGATTCTAGTCTTCAAAGGTACGTCACTGGCAAGCACCATCACCATCATGGACTTGATGGGCTATGCTCAGCGTATCAACGGCCAAACCTACGACACGCTAACCGTGTTCGGCATTGCTGGCGCATTCTACTTAGCAGTAAACGGCATACTAACGCTGATCTTCCGTCAGGTAGAGAAGAAAGCCCTCGCATTCGAAGCCGCGTAAGCTAGCCACACACAAGCTTAACTAACGTATAAAGCCTGCCATTTATGTTCGCATAGATGGCAGGCTTTTTTGTGTTTGGGGTATGTGTAAGGGTGCTGTATTTATATCCAGTAGGGCGGGGTGTTCGCTAGAGTCATAACATATGAAAATATTCTGCATTTTGTCATTCAATGAGTCTATCTATGTTTTAAGTCACTGAATTGCTGTGATTAATCGTGGTAAATTGCTGTGCATATGAAACTAGATAGATTGATTTGGTATTTAATGCAGAATTTTTCGGTCTAATAGCTGTTAGCCCGGCAATTTGAGACATCATGCCAATAACAAGAGGTTATAAGTTGAAATTAATAAAATTGTTAAACATTAATGTGCAAAGAGTAGTTTCATTTTTTTTTGTCATTTTAATGATTGTTTCCTCAATCTATATGGCAGTAAATGATAAAGAGATGGCTGCCTCTATTTGTATCCTCTCTTTTTCAATAGGTATAGCTTTCATAAATCTCGACAAATTTTCGATTATTAAGGCAGCCGGTTTTGAAGCGCGATTAAAAGATGCTGTAGATGAAGCCTATACAGCGATTGACGAACTTAAAGCTATTGCCATTAACGTATCAAAACCTACGATTTCGTTGTTAGCAGTCAGAGATGCGTTTGCATATTTACCATTGGATAGCAAGCTGACCTATGCTCGTGGTATTGCAGAAACTCTTAAAGAACTAAAAGTTGAAGAGAGTGAAGCAACTGAAATACTGTCAACCCTTTATGATCGAGTTGAAGAAGAGCATAGGCAACGTATTTTACACGCCATAAATGAAAAACTTGAAGACTCAGACCCTAGAAAAGTTAAAGATTTTTATAGTATTGACATGAATGAGTGGCCAATTCCTAGGTTAAATAGTCTTTCAAGTGAACTCGAAGTTGATATTGAAGAGCTACTTGAAGCGCATAGATACTTTGTTGAAAACAAAGCGCTAAAAGTACCGGAAGATTGGCAGGGCTAACAAACGACTGTTTAGGAGTGATTCACAACGAGTGGCATTTTTACTATGCGTTGCGTTTAGTGTTTAAGGTGGTATGCGGGAGCTTCGGTATTGCGTTGTTCACACCTTAACAGGGCTACATGGATTCCCCCGGTTGTCAAACATCCGCTAAACTTATGTTGATGGGTTTTGGACTGCCGCTCTACATTCGGCCTACTTATCGACGATTCGCATACGTCGTGGCCCTGATGACTTGCGCGACTGCGCTGCCTTATTCGTTAGATGACATCTAGTGTGTCCGCCGCATTAACAGGCTCTCCGCAAGTGGTCTTAACCTATCTCCATCATTAGCGTCTGCAATGACCCGGTGGGTTTACCTCTTTATGCTGCTCAAATTTCTCCTTAAGCAGCATAGTTTTCATATTCTGTTTGATTGTGTAAAAGCGACCATATAATTCGTGCGTTCTTCGCGGCAAGTGCCACTATCGCTCGTTTCATTTCTCTTCGTTCTAGAGCGCCTCGACACCACTGACTTAACTTATCTTGCTTGTCGCCAAGGTTGGCAATCACGGTCCTTGCGCCGTGAACTAATAGTGTTCGCAAATATTTATCACCGTGTTTGGTTATTCGGACTAACTGGTATTCAGAAGCAGGATTTTTACCATTCGTTTTGTGTAACACTTTATTGATACCTCTTACTCAAAATAAAGGTAATCTTTATAATAAGTACTTCTAACTTATACACATTTAAGATATTTATGATTAAGCGTTTTGGTATTATTTTCGTTGTAGCATCAGTTACTGGTTGTGCTGGCTCTCCCACATATCAACAACCTGTACCTCAGAAGTTCAGCTATCCTCCTTTGGATCGTGAGGTAACGGTTTCTTTAGGGGAGAACTTGCTGCGTCAGGGGTTAAGTAGTGAAGTAAGAGCTATAGATGTATATAACGAGGTCTCGGTTTCATTGGCAACGTTAATGCCTAATAAATATATACAAACAGGTTATGTCGGAAACTCTAAAGACAGAGCCATTTTTGAACCCGTTGATGAAGATAGTGCGTTTTCGGGAGCTTTTTCTTCGGCAATGTTTGTTGTAAATGAAAAATCTGAACTAGCTTGCCTATACGACCCTAGTATGGGGTTGCTGTTAGAGGCAACTGATTGTAGTAGCCTCGACAATGTGAAGGTTCAAGGCCGCATTTACGATAAACATATGTATGATTCAAGTGCATTTCAGCAAACTTTAATTTATACGGGGAAAATAGATAATCGTATTCGTTTTACCTATCGTGAATTTAGTGGAAACACAGCAAGAATGCCGTTCACCACTGACGTAGAGTACGATCTAAACGAAAGTCATTTTATTAGTTATCAAGGTGCAACGATTGAAGTGTTAGAAGCTAATAATCGCAGTATAACTTATAAAGTTAACAGTAATTTTAGGGATTACGATTAACGGAACTTTTCGAGTGATTCCTCAAGTGTGGCATTCCCAGTTAGTGTTTCCGCTAGATGTCTGCGTAAATCTACCTATAAGCAAAGAGGAATCATGACTAAAATCTATTTCGTATGTGGCTTTATTGGCGCGGGTAAAACGACTTACTCTAAAGAGCTTACAGAAAAGCATGGCGCCTTTCGTTTCTCGATTGATGAGTGGATGATTCCTTTGTATGGCGAACATATGGAGCGTGAAGTTTTTGAACGCCGGCTGGCTACGCTACAAGGTTTATTCAAGGAGTCTGCTATGCAGCTGTTTTCCTTGGGTGTCCCGGTGATTTTTGACTTCGGTTTTTGGCGTGAGTCTGATCGGGATTCTTTTACAAGCTGGGCATCAAACCTAGGTGTGGACAGCGAAGTTCACTATCTTGATATTCCGTTTGAGACTTGTAAGCAGAGAGCATTTAACCGCAACTCGGAACTTAACGGTAAGTCTTATGAAATGACACCTGAAATGTTAGATCTGTTTTGGTCTTGGTTTGAGGTTCCCACTTCAAATGAAAATGTTGTTTGGGTTCAACAGGGCGCTCAATAAGGTATGCAGTCAGGCGCGAAGGTGAGTGGCCTTTTTGTTATCTAGCTTGTGTTCTAAGTCTTCCGTTACATTGGGTTTATGAAAGTCTGAGTCGTCCATCGAATAGTCGTGTAACAAGGGCATTTCTCATGCCGTATTTTTGGTAATTAGTTCTTCCTGTCGATTATCGAATTTGTCCTAAACCCACTATTAAGGCAGGGAATCCCAATGAATAGAACGCTATGGTTCGCACTCATTTCGCTTTTGTTTTCAATGACAATGGTATTTTGTACATACAGTTATGGCATAGAGAGCCACGTTGAAGTAATCACACTCACTTTAGTACTGTCTGGCCCTCTGATTTTTACATTTGCGCTTGTTGTCATTTTTTGTGGCGCACCAGTTATTAACAAGTACAAGTTACTTGGAACCATCGCAATTTGTGTGTATGGATTTACAGCCTCACTGCATGTGCTGTGGAACGGTTTTATGTTTGTCGATGTGATTAATAAACAAGGCTTAGGTCCGGGACAAGGTTATTCTGGTTTGATACTTTGGGTTGGTAGTATCAAGGCGATGCTACTTGGTTTGGTTGTGGGAGTATGCCTGCATTACTTACTACGATTATTTAGAAAGGCCGCTGTAAGATAGCTGTTGGCTAGTTAGTGGATTGTTCGTTGTCTATAGGAGTTGTCACTGTGTTTTATAGTAAGGAATTCAACAAGGGATTGCTGCACATCCTTGTTGCGATAAGTGCTTTCATTGTCGTTACCTCGGATAATAACCCCGGGACATTAGTCGCTCACGCCATCAATGGTTTAATTGCTTTGCTCTTTTCTCCATGATCATTGAGGTCAAAGACAATGTACTAGGTTGGTATTTCGGCTTTGGTTTTTGGCGTAAGAATGTAGAAGTGTCAGACATTACCGAGACATCGTTCTATCAAAGCAAGTGGTATCAAGGTATTGGCATCCGAATGCTGAGCGATGGCTGGTTGTATAATGCATCGATAGGTTCAGCGTTGAAGTTAAGCCTAAGCAATGGAAAACATGTTTACATTGGTTGTAAGGATACAGACGGTCTAAAGCTGGCCTTGAAAACCGCTAACGAACAGATAACTCAAAATTGATTTACGAGGCTTGGCACTTTTCGTTTAAAGTTGGGCTAATGTTTAAGGTTCTATGCTTTAAGTGAGCTGGACTTTAATATCACAACAAATGAATCGGAGGTTGAATGGACAGAGCAATCAAAACACATTTCGACGAGTATCCCGATGATGTTCGAGCTCGGCTTGAAGAGTTGCGTTCATTAATCTTTGAGCTTTGCTCTGATTTGGATTTAGGTGACGTCGAAGAGTCTCTGAAATGGGGCGAGCCGAGTTACAGCGTTAAGACGGGCAGTCCAATTCGAATCGATTGGAAATTAAAATCGCCAAACAACTATTACTTGTTCTTTAACTGCCAAACGAAGCTAATCGACACATTCAGAGAATTGCACGATGGCACATTGGTATTTCAAGGTAATCGTGCAATCGTCTTGAAACTGACTGAACCACTTCCCAAGGCACCAATCAAGCAGTGCTTGGAGTTAGCCTTAACTTATCAGCAACGAAAACATCTCCCACTTCTTGGCGCGTAGTTCTTATATGTTGTCATTATATTTCTTAAACAGGTTTTCTGTGTTCTAGCTATCACTCTTTAAAGTGCTAAGACTGTACCATCTTGATTAGTATCAAGAGGCTAGGGAATCTCTATAACCAACGCTGATTGTATTGCTTACCGTTTAAAAAGGTGTTCTAGTCACCTTGTATTTCAAACTTAAAAGGAAGTTGTATGAATTTAGATAAAGCCAAAAAACGTATCGCAAAGCAGGTTAAAAAAGGCGACCACGGATACCCAAAAATCACGTTAGCGTATTACGGGACGACCAAAGATCTCGCAACGGAAGTCGCGGTTCAATTTATGCTGGGTGAGGACGATGGTGTTCAAGAAGAGCGTTTTTCTTGTGAAACCGAAATCCGAGATAATGAATTAGTTCAAACGACGTTACTCAAGATAATCGAGCGAGCAAATGTTAACTCAGTGATTGAAGTTGAAGGCGTGGCTGTTCTTTAGTTTGCTTTAGCCTGGAAACGAAGCCAACACGAGAACTCAGGTGTATAATCCACATTTTTATCAAATTAGGCAGGACACATGGCGATCTCGTTTGAAACTCAAAGACTAAAAGTAGAAGAAGTTGCAGGTGAACTTATTGTTCCTGAACGTTCGGTTCTGCTAGAGAGAGTGCCTGACATTCTAACCTCGTCAGTCGTTGAAAACCTTCCTCCATACTTTCACGGTATTGTGTCACGTGAACTGGCTGAAATCTGGCTCGATCGAATGTTGTCGGAGAGCCGCTTACTTCAAGTGAAATCCAACGATAATCAATTAATTGGTTTTCTGTTCGCTTATGTAGAAGACGAAAGTGATGCTCATATTGGCTACTTGCTTGCAGAAGAGTTCTGGGGCAAGGGTTTAGCGAGTGAGTTACTGAAGAGTTTCATCACAGAAGTCGCAAAAACGGAGTCATGGTCCACACTGATTGGCGGTGTCGATCGTTCAAACATAGCCTCTGCCAACTTACTTAAAAAGCTAGGTTTTGTTGAGCAAGCCTCTGACGAAAGTGCTGTGGTTTTCTATGAATATAAGCTTTCTCGTCTTAACTCTTAATTCTTAACTCTGAGCTCTCAGCTCTTAATTTCTAATCCCTAACTCAAGCCACATCTGCGTTATACATTCATTGCCAATGTTTACGTCAATTGATAGGGAAGAAACCTTATTACACCATTCAACTGAGAACCGAGAGCAGCGAGTCTAGTTAACGTGGGCTAATTCGGCACTATGTGTTTCATTAGCGACTTTCCAATCGCCCCCTAAGGCTTTATAGAAAACAGGCTTTGTATCCACATTAGACCATACTGGTTTAGCGACCTCGACCATCTACCATTACGATGATTGTTTTAGAGATGATGCTGAGATCAGCGGCAATCCAAGACTTAACCGAACATAGGCTTAGTGCATAACTGTGGTCAAAACCTACTTTACGACGTACATCATCAATACAGGTGTCGTAACCTTGATTTACTTGTGCAAGCCCTGTAATACCAGGCATTACACCGTATGTACGGTCAGCAAAGTAAGGAATTTCGTTCTCTAGTTTGGTGTAAAAAGTAGGGCGTTCAGGGCGTGGGCCAATTAGAGACATTTCACCTTTCAGTACATTGATCAGTTGTGGCAGTTCATCAAGACGTGTCTTTCTCAAAAAGCGGCCAACAGGCGTGATTCGCGGGTCATTCGCGGTAGCCCAAACTGCACCAGAGCGAGTTTCTGCATCCTCGTACATGCTACGGAATTTCATGATCTCAAAGATTTCCATTTTCTCCGGTGTCGATTTACCAACGCGCAATTGACGGTAGAAAATAGGGCCACGAGAAGTGAGTGCAATCGCCATCGCAATCAACGGAAATACGGGCGCTAGCAAAATCAAAGCAATCAGTGAGCTTACAAAATCGAAAGTACGTTTAGCACGTGAGATTTTGTATTGGTATAGGTTTTGGGTAGATAGCTGTTCGATGTTCATCATAATAAGTCCTTAATGATTTGCTCGTGTCCAAGGTGAGTTTTCTAGTCCGATTAGGTAACGAATGCCACCAATGAAGTTGGCGTAGTGTCCAACTATCAAATAAGAGATTAATGAAATAGGTTTGTTTACTAGACGCTTTGGCAAGATGCAGCCAAGGACGCCAATGGTATAAACGGCAACTTGAGCCCATAACAGCGCTTCAAATACCAAGTAGTTGCTAAGTAAGATTGAGCACACTAAGCACACAATCATTAAATAGGGAGTGAGTAGGCGAAGCCCTTTTCCTGAAAAGAACGCAAACGCGATGCCTTTAAACTTCGGGCTGAACAAGGCAAATAATCGAATCGCTTGTTGCATGTTGCCCGCTGAAATACGAAGTCTTCTTTTGAAGTCTGTTTCTAGGTTCGATTCTTCTAGCTCTAATGCAACCATTTGGGTTTCGTATTCGGCGATGTAACCTTGTTTAACGATTTGCATCGGTAAGATGAAATCATCATTAATAGTGTTGAGTGGAAGCAGTTCAAACAGGTGTGTTCTAAACAAGTAGAAAGCGCCATGAGAACCCAAGCTAGAACCTAACGAAGCCTCAGACTCTTTAACCGCGGTTTGGTACTGCCAATACGTGTTTTCGCCTTCATTGCCTGTTGGACAAAGTTGATACGTTGCGTTTACCACTCCAACCTTGTCACTTTCAAAATGAGCGGCAGCTATAAGCAAAGCATCCAATGAAATAAGGGCAGAAACATCACTCATCGCCGTGATATCACTGGTTATACGTGTCACTTCTTCATTAACAACCGCGACTTTACCTCGGTTTACTTGATGGTCATGTATCTCAAAATAGACATCACTGCACATCGCTTCTTGTATGGTCATTTGTGCAATGGCGACTGTGTTATCAGTGCAACCATCGCAAGCGATAATGACTTCCAACTTCTTTTTTGGGTAATCGAGTGAAGCAAGGTTACGAATCTTGTCTGCGATCCACTGTTCTTCGTTAAATGCAGGAACAAGAACGGTGATGGTCGGCAACGTGCAATCTTGCTGTTCCTCTTTGTAGCAACGATGACTCTCTTCAACTTTGCGTGCGGGGTGGCTTTTCGCATACCAACGCAGTAACAAAGGGTAGGCTGCGTGATGATAGACAATCAACGCACCTGAAAACAAACAAAGTCCCGCAAGCAACCAATCAATCATGCGTAAGCTCCTTCTGATATATCGTTGTAAGACGAAACCATTTTGATGATGTCGAAGTTTTCGAGTACGTAACGACGAGGTGACAAAAAGCGTTCATTTTGCTTTTCTAATAGCGCACTAGCTAACCCCACAATGCTGCCGCTTTTGACGAGGGCGCCGCTGACTGGACATAAGGTTTCATCGACAGCTCCTACATTCATTGCGACGGTAGGGATGTTGCACGCCTGAGCTTCAAGTGTAGAAAGCGGCAGCCCTTCGTGGCGTGAAGGTAGGCAGAACGTATCCAACGCTCCGTAAAACGTGGTCATGTCTTCAACTAAGCCAAGAAAGATGACTCGGTCACTCAGATTCAAGCGGCTAGTCAGTTGCTCTAGTTGATTGCGTTTAGTACCGCCGCCAGCCAATGCGACAACCATGTTTGCAGGTAAAAGAGTCAGTGCTTTAATAAGTTGGTCTTGGCCTTTGACATGTTCTAGTCGACCTGCACAACCGATGATGTGTTTGTCTGTCGGCAGGTTTAGTTTTGCTCTCGCGTGTTCTTTCGACATTGGCTTAAACTTCTCACAATCAACGCCATTTTTGATGGTAATGATGTTCTCATAAGAAAAAGCCGTGCGTAGTTGGTTATAAACACGTGTCGCGTCGGCAACTAACGTTGGTTGAGCAGCTTTTAAAGCAAGCGCTTGTAATCGACGACGTTTGTTGTTGTTCAGATGCCAAGCGTCATGTTCGGTATGGATTCGAGTTGGAACCCCTGTTACGCGAGCGGCATAACCAGCGTATAACAGTGGACCAATATGATGGGTATGAACCACATCAGGGCGAATGGCATTGAAGGCTTTAATTAGCTTAATAATGATATTGAATTGTACGCCTGGTGCTTTATCCAAAAAGACGATTTGCTCTTTGTATGGCTCTAGCTTCGGCCAGTTGTTTATAGACTCTTGTTTAGTACCTTCTAAACTGACAATCAACACTTGGTCTGTTGGTTTAGCAAGGCGAAGCAAATCCAGAGTTAGGGTTTCTAATCCGCCCGGTGCAAGGTGCTGAACAACGTGTATGATCTTTTTGCCATGCTTCGTTAAATGCGTATTCATAATTTGGACCCTGCCTTTGTGATTCTTATTTCGCCTTTCTGACGTTTCTCTTGAAGTAACTTCTTTAAAACGTTTAACTACACAAAGAGATTGCAGGAGTTGTGCCAATTAAATAACCGTTATTTTTCAGTTATTTAGATTATTCAATTCTAGCGCGGTTTTCATTTCTCAAAATGGGAATCAAAACAAAATACGATTGAATGGCAGTTTGAATCATAGGGCTTGGGTAAATCGAAAGTAGCATTAGAACTTGGGGCTCTAAATAAACAAAACGCCAACCGAGTGTTGGCGTTTTGCTCTAGGATGCACGAAGCTAGGAAATTAGAAAGCTGTGAATCTAGCAAGTCAAAAATGGCTTTGAGGCTGACTAGCTCATTTTAGGGATCACCGTTATCACAGGGACACCCAAGATATCTTCGATTTCGTCTTTGCGTTTGATTGAAGAATCAAACAGTTCAAACAATACCGCTAAACCAATACCCAGTCCGATACCTGCAACGAATCCAGCCAGAATAAAAACAAAAGTCGGCATGTTAGATTTGATACTCGGTGTGAAAGGCAAATCGATAATCTTCACACGTTTGTTTTGCTCGAATACACCAAGCGAACCCGTTAGTTGAGCCATTTCATAACGCTCTGTCAGTTCATCATATAGTTGACGTTTGATTTCAACTTGACGTTTAAGGCGGTACATCTCTTTTGCATTTTCGCCGAAGTTATTGGCCTTGTGTTCTAATTCGAAAATCATAGTTCGAAGGCTTTTGGTCTCTTCAGTTAAAGACTCAAAGCGAGCACGAACCAGCTGTAGGCTGTGTAATTGAGTGACCAGAAGAGGTTGGGTATCAGAAAGTTTGTTCAGTGTCGTACTACTTGCGATGTCCCAAAGCTGGTCGCTGTTCATCGTTGGCTGGGTTACCTCGAGCAAACTCTTACGTTCATTCTCTAGTCTGTCTAGCTCACGCACTTTAGCTTGCACAGCACTGTGCTTGTCCGTGTATTTAGCTTGTAACAAGGTAAGGTCGCTACGAATGTCGATGATCTGGTCTTCTAATTTACCGATCACAGGGTTGGTTCTTGAAAGTTGTTGGTCGATTGACCCTAAACTTTTTTCGACACCCGATAACTCGGCCTCTTTTTCTGCCAGTGTTTGTTTGAGTGAAGCTAAGCGATTCAAACTTTGGCTCTGTACCTCAGGCGTCGAATGAACATTCTCATTCATGTATGCAGCTAGCGCTTCTTCTGCTTCTGCAAGCTCTGCGCTACGTTTGTCGATATGGATTTTCAAGAAGTTACTTGAATCTTCAATCGATGAACGTTCCGGTGCGAGTAACTGTTCAATGAAATGTTCACTTACCGAGCGCAGCGTCGCTTCCATTCCATTTGGTGTGTTCGACGTTAGACTTATCTTTAGAAAATCTTTTCCAAGCTGAGTCACCGTTAGACGTTGAGACAGGTCAGTAATGATCTCTTGTTTCTCAATTTCAGGCATATCTGGCGTGGTTAATTGCAGTTCATCAGCGACCGAGTAAAGCACATGTCGACTGTGAAGCAGTGTTCTCAATGCGTTAAGTCGATCTTTGAGCATCGTCGAAACGGCAATGTCTTCCAAGAATGGATTCATCTTGGCCGTTTCTTGAATCAACATACTGGTATGCGCGTCATATTTAGTTGGAGCCAACTTGCTCACACCAAAGCCTACAAAGGGCAAAATAAGCATTGGCAGAACGATAACGTAGCGTTGGCGCCACATCGCATTGATGATGACTAATAACCGCAATTTCAGATTATTCATAATAGCTCCAACATCCAATGTACGAAGTTACCACGGTTCTGCCAGCTCTCTTGTTCGACGACAGAGATAGGTGAGTTGCTTAGCTCGCGTGCATGATCAAGCGCCCAAATCATTTGGTTGGCACTGCCAACCGTGGTTACGTGCCCTTGATATGGAACCAAAGCAGGGAACGGTGTTGTGATAATGGGTGTGCCCGCCGCAAGGTATTCCATTAGTTTGAGTGGGCTACACGCTCGGATCTGCTCGTTATCAACAAACGGCAACAAGCTCACATCCCAGTGTTGAGAATAGCTTGGTAGCGTGTGGTGTGGACGAGGGCCAAGGTAATGTACGTTACTCAACTTAGGCAGCATGAGCGTATCAAGCTCGTTTGGACCTATGAAAACAAAGTCCCATTCCGGCATCGCATTCGCAACATGATCAATCATTTCATAATCAAGCCACTTAGAAAGGCTGCCATAAAAACCAGCAATAGGGCGGTGGTTGCTTGGTAAATCTTTTGCTCTTGGTGCGGGTGTTGAAAACAGGTTTACGTCGACACCATGTGGTAGCAAGTGCGCTTTATGCTTTGGAAATTTACCCATCAATTTTTTGCTAGCCGCGAATATAAGCGTTGATTTTTCGATTAGCTCTGATTCGTGCTGTGCAACGGTGTCATGATCAACACCAGCCAGCGCGCTAAAATCATCACCGCAGTAATAGACCACAGATGACTCGCCTAAGTGTCCGCACAAATCAACAGCGGTCGGAAGAGAAGTCCATAGGATAGGCGCGTTCAGATTAAGCTCCGCAATAATCGGTTTTAGTTGGTGCAACATCATTTGCTGAGCCAACTTTCTAGAAAATTTAGAAGCAGGCGCAGGGATTGTCTTTAAGTTAACGATAGTAATATTGTCGTGTCCCTCAGAGTCGAGCATGTTTTGAGTTACGGCCTTGGTTTTACCAAACAACTTGTTGAACGCTCGGCTAACATCTTTGGCGGACAGCTTCGGTTGTCTTAAGCCAATTGAGTTGACCCATAAGACTTTGTGCTGCTTAGCAAGGTGACGAACTAAATGTTGAGTCGATGAAGGCAGACCGCCAAAGTCTTCACCAAATACGATTAAATCACGCATGGTCGCCTCCATGAGTCTCTAACGAATCGAACACATCGGATTCTGTCACTTCAACGGATTTGATGTGACCGACAACTCGAGCAGGGTTACCGCCTGCGATTGCGAAAGCAGGGACGTTCTTTGTTACCACGCTGCCTGCGGCTATTACGGCGCCTTCGCCGATGGTTACGCCACCTTTAACGGTAACATTGGTGCCTAGCCATACATCTTGTTCAAGAATGATGTCGCCGATTTGCTGAGGGTCATCGCCTTCACCTAGTGCTCGACGTTTTGCATCAAGCGGGTGTCCAGAGTATCCAAATAGAAAAGCGCCGCCTGCGATTCGTACGTTGTCAGAGATAACGACTTTACCGCCAACAGCGATAGTCGACTGCCAACCAATGTCGACGTTATTGCCAATCGACAATAGTGGGTGTTCCAAGCCTTCAAGTTGTTGAGTACAACCAGAGAATGTCGTGTGGCCAGAGATACGGCAGTTGTCGCCAATCGTAATTTGCACCGGACCGCTGACGAAAGGCAGTCCACCATACAAATACAGGCGTTTGCCACATTGAGCCACACGACCTTTGAAAGCCGGAGTCCAGTAGAAGAATCGCGTAAAGCCAGAAACCAGATTCACCACTAGCTTGTGCGCTTGATATAGACAGCGATTAAATAGTTTAGGGGTAGGTAGCTCTGCGCTTCTGATGTTTTTCAAAATGAAAAACACATTTCTAATTCGAGAATTAGGATGAAACTTAAGCCAATGTTTGAATTGATGTATAGATACTGACGTCATAATGAAAATCCTCTTTTTTGTTATATAGAAGTACTTTCATATATTGTGCCATCTAATAAATATAATATTTTCAATAGGTTAAAATGTGTCTTTTAGGTTTTCTCATTTTGACAGGCAGTTTGAGATACATTTGAGACGCAAACTGTGAGTGCTGCGAGGATATAAATCGGCCAGTTGAAGCCTTGAGTCAAAAATGTACCCGACACGATTGTTCCAATCAGACCTGCATAGATCGCATAGGCGACCGCATTGAGTTCGGGGGCGATTTCTGTGGCCGAGTTTTTTAACCTCGTTAGCGTAGATCGAGAGGTTTTGATCAAAGAAACGATAAGGCAGACAAAAATGATCAGACCAATAAAGCCTGTTTCTGCCAACACACCAAACCAGGTACTGTGAACGGCGTGATTCAGTCCGTCCCAATGCGAACTGTAAAAGAAGTAGTTCGAGAAGAAGTTGTTCAACCCTACGCCGGTCAGTGGATTCTCAACTGCCATCTTTATTGCTGCTTCCCAAGCATAGATTCGACCCATTGCAGATTCATCGATACCTTGTTCAGCGGCACCACCAGAAGATCTGTCTGAGATACCAGCAACTAAATAGAGCACCACGGCCGCGACAGTTCCCACTGAGATTAAGAGAACTTTAGAGCGCACTAGCTTCCACGCAAAAATACCAATCACCGCAATACAACCCAGTAATCCGCCACGGCTTTGAGTGGCAATAATGGCGGCGAGCAGTAACAGACAAACTAAGGCACTGATTAAACGTTTGGATCGTGAGATGCCAGTCGTGGTGGCTTGGCTTATTGTAAAGGCGAGTGGGAACATCAGTACCAGTGCTAGGTCGTTCGGGTCACCTAACATAGAGCCAAAATCGCGGCCAATAGTCACGCGTGAGCCCTCGACAAGCCCAATACCATTTACTGAGTTGTACACGGCAATAGAGCTGACTAAAGCGCCAGCGTAGATAATCGTCATCGCGGTTTTTGCGAGATTTTCAGTGGTGTTTACTAGCCAAGTAATCGCAAGCGTCATCACGATAATTTTCCAATAAACGCCCTTGAATTCTGCTAGTGCTATTGGCCTGTTGGACGCGAAGATAATACCAATGAAAACCAATACCCAAAATATGGCGAGCCAATTTAAACAAGGGTGCCAGAAGATTTTAAGCTCTTTACTAATTAATGCATGCCAGAGCAAAGCTGACAGTGCTCCTAGTGAAAGCATCAGCGGTATTTTTAACGAATAGAGCTGAGGTACGGCTTCGTGAATTCGGAAAAATGAAAAGACAACGAACAATAGAACTAACCAGAATGTCTTGTTTAACACGAATAACCCGGCTAATGGCACAAGAGCGAGCGCCACAATGACAGCAGGATGAGGCACAAAGTACCAAACAACACCAAGCCCAACACACAAGGTGCTGATCATGATGATGACTGGCAATCTATTGGCTTCAGGGTTGACCATTGTGACCTCTATTGGCAAATAAACTCTTTAGGACTCGGCTCGCAATCTTTTTAGACGTAGTTACGCCTGATGTTAAAGATTGCAAAGTGAGTGCCAGTTATGCATTTTGTTTAACTTACTGATTTATGTTGGATTATTAAGTGAGGGCGTAGCCTTGAGGTGAGTTTTGTCATTTTGAGAATCAGTATAAAACTGACTAAAGTACTTAAATCATCAAGCCCAAATAACCAGTTATCGACTAAGGCTAGAATTAACGGTCGAGTTGATAGATTTCCAACAACTGCGGGACAACGGCTTGTGGAGAGTATTGGTTTTTCACGGTTTCTATCGCGTGACTCTTGAGAGAGTCACGCTGCTCGTTCGTCAATGACATCCACAAAGATAAAAACTGTTCTAGCTCAGCTTCTGAATTTGCAAGGTAGCCGTTAACTTGATGCTCGATGAGTTGAGGCAAGTTACCAACTGAGGTGGCGAGAACGGGAATGCCACGAATCATGGCTTCTAATGCCGCCATAGGTAAGCCTTCAAAGCGAGAAGGGATGATTAACAGATCGATTTGGCTCCAGACGTCGTCCATATTGGTCTGATGCCCATGAAAGGTCACATTATCAGGCTGCGATTTAACTAAGATGTCCATTTCTGGCCCGTCACCAAAAAGCTCAAACCGAACATCAGGAAACTGTTTGGCTAATGCAACAAATCGATCAGGCGCTTTTTCATGGCTCAATCGCCCCACAAAACCAACATGGAATGGGCTTGATGAAGGGGAGCTTGTTAACCCGCTTGGCATTTTAACAAAGTTATTCAATTGATGGGTTTGACTCGGCACTTTCGCTTTAATCTTTTCACTGACCACGAGCGACTGATCAGAAAGAAAACTGCTGTAACGGTCGAGCCAATCATAAAGCCATACTTTGCCTGTTGGGGTTTCACCTGCGTGATAAGTGGTGATTTGCTTTGTGTTGTTGAAACGAGGCGGAAGCTTGATTAACTTGCTGACCAAACTGGCTTTGTAACCATGAGCATGGATAAGCCTTGGTTGATAATGTTGAACTGCACGTTTCAGCTGTGTCGCGCTATTGCCATTTGAATCTACAGAACATGAGGCTAAATCGGAGAGGTAACTAAAAGAGATGTTTAGCGCATTCAACTTTTCAACGATGATCGCTTCAGGATTAAACTTAGTCAAAAGAACGATACGAACAGCCTCTGAATACTGAGCGCTTTCCGATATCAGGCCTTGTGCTAATTCTAAAACATGCGTTTCTATACCTCCAAAAGTTTGGCTGTCGATCAACAGCCAAATCTCATGAAGGTTTATGTCGAGTACACCTTGGTTAGGCTTGATTGTACTCATCTTCCGATTCCCAAGCCTGTTTCTTACGATAAACAGTAGAAGGGCTAAGTTCTAACAGCACAGCAGCGTTTAACACATTCCCATCGCAATGATTGATGGCATGTTGAATGGCTTCACGTTCTATTTGCCACATTGGACGAATAGCACCTTCGCTTGTGGTAAATGCAGGCGTCATCGGCTCATTGTGAGCTTGAGCAACTGACGATTGTTCCAACTCTTCCGGAGTAATCGGTGGCAACTTAGCTTCTGGTGCTTCAACAACTGCAGGTTGAGGCGCAGTTACTCGAATTGGTGTCACTGATTTAGATGATGGAGCGGCATCTACTTTATTAATCGGAGGCGGTAACATGTCTTTAGTCACACTCGTTTCATTGTTCAACACCACGATGTTACGGATGATGTTTTGCAACTGACGCACATTGCCTGGCCACGCATAACGTTTAAGTAGATTCTGCGTTTCTTTGTCTATTGATTTAAACTTCTTCTTATCTTGCTTCGCGTACAGCTTCAAGAAATGATTGCAAAGAGTGACAATGTCACTCCCTCGCTCGCGAAGCGGTGGCATCTCGATAGGCACAACGTGAACACGATAGTAAAGGTCTTCTCTAAAACGTCCTTCTTCTACTTCAACCAGTGGATCGCGGTTGGTCGCACAGATAATTCTGACATCCACTTTAATCTCGCGGTTGCCACCGAGTGGAGTAAACGTACCAGTTTGCAAAAATCTGAGGAGCTTCTTCTGCATCTCCAGTTCCATTTCACAAAGCTCATCGAGAAATA
This sequence comes from Vibrio sp. 10N.222.52.B7, assembly GCF_041474275.1. Classification (NCBI taxonomy): domain Bacteria; kingdom Pseudomonadati; phylum Pseudomonadota; class Gammaproteobacteria; order Vibrionales; family Vibrionaceae; genus Vibrio; species Vibrio sp. 10N.222.52.B7. The sequence goes on from NZ_JBFRTU010000046.1 coordinate 25,554, forward strand.
GGGTACCGCCATGCGCTTGCATTGCTGCACCTTTCCGGTCGGTTGTCGCACCGGTAAACGCACCTTTAACGTGACCGAAGATTTCACTCTCCATTAGGTCTCGAGGGATAGCGCCGCAGTTAATGGCCACGAAGGGTTTACCATTACGCTGACTCTCTTGGTGAATCGCTTCCGCACACACTTCTTTACCTGTACCACTTTCGCCGTTAATAAACACGCTGGCAGTGGTTGGTGCTACCGAATCAATGATCTTGTAAACCGCCTGCATGGGTAGGCAAGAGCCAATGAAATTATGAAAACGATCACGATCGAATTTGCTTTGCATGTTATCGACGAGGTTTTCGAGTTTCGCTCTTTTTAGATGCAAGCTAACAGAGGTCTTGAGTCGATCGGCTTGAATGGGTTTCTCTAAGAAGTCTTCTGCACCGCGTTGGATAAGGTCTACCGCGATGTTTACTGAACCATGCGCTGTCGCGATGATGACAGCGGTCGGTATTTCGTTAGCAGTAATCCAATCTAAGACTTCTTCGCCTGGCATGTCAGGAAGCTTAAGGTCGAGAATCACAAGCTGTGGAGAGTGCCTTTCAATGAAGGTCTTAGCTTCCGCGCCGGTTTCGACGTGGAAAATATCATAGGGCTCGTCTTTTACGTACTGCTTGTAGAGTACGGCGAGTGAGGTGGAGTCTTCAACTAACAATACCTTAGGGCGCATTGTGTATTCCTTTTGAAACTTTATCCCAACCAATCAATAACATAGTGATATGCAACCATCAATACGAGTCTTGTGTATTTGTTATCTACCACATGCAATCTTTTAAGAAGCGGCCTGTATAACTTCTCGCATTGCTGTTCATGATGGAGCCCATCTTATGGCGACTATATTAATAACGACTGTTTTGAGTTTTTAATCTGATACCGATAATGAACATGCAAAGCTAGCTGAAGCCTGCCTCTTTCCTTTCAAGCAAGGCTTTTATTGAACGCTCTGCGAGCTCTAGTAATTCATCAACTTGTCGAAATGCCGCATCATGACTCTGTTCTAAACATAGCTTTTCTAAAGCTCGAGCTAATTCACCCAAAGGGCGATTACCTAACGAAAGCGCTGTGCTGCCGAGAGTGTGGACCTCGAACTCAAGTGTTTGAGCGTCTTTCTGCGTGACTGCCTCTTTTATAGCGACCAAGCGTGTTTGTGATTCTTCGACATAATGGTCGATCAAGATAGGGATAATGTCCGCACTTGTATCGCGAATCATTTGCTCCAGAACGCTTTCATCGACAAGCTCGCTCACTTGTTGTGAGTTTAGATTTGTAGCTGCGTCTGACGCTAAAGTAGAATTCATCAAACTAAGTCCTTTTATTGAGCTTAATATCTGTTAATACTATTAAGTTTTAGTCATTTTCTAGAATAATTTCAACTGGTTGCCGTACAAATAGAGCATTTAATTGGCATCTCACTCATCTTGCTATTGGGTTTGTGACAAACCTAACGGACTGATTTTATTTTGTTTTCTCTTATGAAATATAAACTTAGGTGCCTATAAAGCCTAAGGTGCGGGTAGATCTCAGAAGAAAACGAGCCCGATACAAATAAAAAAGACCACTGCAGTGAATTAACAACAGTGGTCTTAGAGCGGTTTATGTAGTTTAGGCTAATCTAAATAGCAATAACTCAAATAACGATAACCCAAACAATGATAATTTAAACAGCCGTGCTTTAAATCACGAAAAGTAGGACTACGAAGCTTTATCAATTTTTGGCTTTGGGTCGGCTTCTACTTCTTCCTCGCTACTTTCTGAGAAGATATCAGCAACAGCGCTTCTCTCGAGTTCACCTTTTAGATTACCGTCTTCATCAACAACTGGAAGAGAGTAGTCACAAGACATAGTGTCCGGTAGCACTTCTTCAATCACCGCATCTGGTAAGATGGCAGGGACTTCTTCGTATATCTCATCACTAAAATCATGTACCGATGAATCTTCAACTGCGTCTTGTAGGCTCTCTTGTGTGACTAGGCCTTGATAGCCGTCATCCGTTACGTGATAAGCGTAATCGTTTTTCAGCATCTTCATCTGTGCCAGAGCACCTTCAATCGTTTCTGATGTGATTCGATACAGAGGAGGCTGCATAACGGTTTCAACGGTCAGTGCACGAGCACGGTTTACGTCTTTCACGAACGCTTCCACGTAATCATCGGCTGGATTTAGCAGAATCTCATGTGGTGTGCCTTGTTGTACTAACTCGCCGTCTTTCAAAATTGCGATTCTATCGCCTAGGCGGAGTGCTTCGTCCAGATCATGAGTGATGAAAACAATCGTCTTATGAAGCTTCTCTTGAAGTTCGATAAGCTGATCTTGCATTTCACTTCGAATCAAAGGGTCGAGTGCCGAAAAGGCTTCATCCATTAACAAGATTTCAGCGTTAGTACACAGAGCGCGAGAAAGGCCAACACGTTGTTGCTGACCACCTGAAAGTTGCGCAGGGTATTGCTTGCCGTAACCTTTCAAGCCCACGGTTTCTAACCATTCGTTGGCTTTTGCTAAACGGTCTTCTTTTTTGATGCCTTGTACTTCCAACCCGTACGCAACGTTTTCAACCACAGTGCGATGAGGCATTAAGCCAAAGCGTTGGAATACCATCGACATTTTATGACGACGGAACTCTTCTAGCTGTTTAGTGTTGAGGCTCATCACATCAATGCCTTCAACCATGATTTTACCTTGAGTAGGGTCAATCAAACGGTTGAAGTGGCGAATCAGCGTCGATTTACCCGAGCCAGAAAGCCCCATGATAACGAAGATTTCACCACGGTTAATCTCAAGGTTGATCTCTTTTAAACCAACGGTATGACCCGTATCCGCAAGAATCTGATCTTTGTGTTCGCCGTTTTGAACTCGGTTCATAACAGACATTGGTTTCGGTCCAAACACCTTGTACAGACCACTAATTTCAATCAATGGTTTAGTCATGCTTGAATCCTCCTAAATGCGCATTAGTTCTTCTTGCGTACGCCTGAGAAGCGCGGTCAAAAAGGATTGCGAGGGCAACGATGGCGAAACCATTCATCAAGCCTAATGTGAAGTACTGGTTAGTAATCGATTTGAGAACCGGTTGTCCTAGGCCTTTCACACCAATCATGGATGCGATAACAACCATAGACAGTGCCATCATGATGGTTTGGTTAATACCCGCCATGATCGTTGGCATTGCTAGAGGAAGTTGAACACCCCATAAGCGTTGCTTTTTGCTCGCACCGAAAGCGGTAGCGGCTTCAAGGACTTCTTTATCAACTAAGCGTATGCCTAGGTTAGTTAGACGAATTACAGGTGGAATCGCGTAGATAACCACGGCGATTAGCCCTGGAATCTTACCGATGCCCAGTAGCATTACCACTGGAATCAAATAAACGAACGCAGGCATGGTTTGCATGATATCGAGCATCGGCGTAACAATTGACTGAGCTCGATTTGAACGAGCCATCGCAATACCAATCGGAATGCCCAAGAATATTGAAACCAAGGTACATACAGTGATGATACTGAGCGTCCGCATGGTGTCTTCCCACATTCCAAAGTAACCAATGAGAAGTAGAGAAGCAACACAGCCTAGAGCCAGTTTCCAAGAACGGCTTGCTGCGTAGACAAGGCTGGTACACACAGCCAGGACTATAATCCAAGGTGTTGAGATAAGGAGTTTTTCAAACCAAACGAGGAATGAAAGAAGAGGGTCAAAGAGAGATTCAATCATTTCGCCGTATTCACGGGAAAATTCACGGTATGCGCCATCTAGCGTCTTTTTTATGGTTCGTAAATCACCGCGTTCCATCTCTGGAAAGCTTGATAACCAATTGCTGTCAGCCATTTTATATCCTTATAGTTCGGAGCCACTTGTCCATGCGATAAGAAAATCGCTAATGAAAAGGGCTCCGAATCATGAATAACATCAAGTATAGCGACGTTATTTCTGTTTTATTGTTGAAGCGTAATTACTTGTTATTAAATCAAGCTCTTACAGCTCTGCTTCAACTTTCTTAGCCACTTCTTCAGAAACCCATGGGTGCCATACTTCTGGGAATTCACTTAAGAAATGCAGACTCGCTTCTTCGCCATCAGCTTGGTTGTCTTCCATCCAAGCAAGTAGCGAGTTCATTTTGTCGTTCGTGAAACCACGTTTAGTAAAGTAGTCGTATGCTTCAGGAGCACGTGACGCAAAACTTTCAGTGGTAATCGTGTGAACAGGTGAAGGCGGGTACATGGTCGCTTTTGGCGATTCACAATCTTCTTTAGTGGTACAGTTAAGGAACTCTTCCTCATTAACGCCACTGCCAAAGTCGACTTTAACCATGTCGTATTTACCTAGCACAGCCGTCGGTGCCCAGTAGTAACCAAACCAAGCTTCTTCACGTTCATAAGCTTTTGCGATAGAGCCAGATAAGCCGGCACTCGAGCCTGGATCAACAATCGTGAAACCGCTGTTTTCTAGCTCAAGAGCATTAAACAGGTTTCCGGCGCTGATCTGACAGTTCCAGCCTGCAGGGCAGCTGTAGAATGCAGATGTATCTGGGTCTTCAGGGTGTTTGAATAAGCTTGCGTTTTTGCGTACGCCTTCGATGGTTGCCATTTCAGGGTACTGTTTTACTAGGTAAGCTGGAACCCAAAAGCCTTCTTCGCCGCCGTTCACAAGTGCTTTACCTGCGTAGCGAAGACGTTTTTCTTCAACACCTTTATCTAATGCGTCTTTTAAGCTGTTGCTCCAAAGTTCAGGTGCAACATCAGGCTGGCCTTTTTCGATCATAGACGTGCCTGTTGGCATAGTGTCGCCAGGGATAAGTTCAGCATCACACCCATAACCATGTTCAAGGATGAATTGGTCGATATTGGCGATCAGTGTTGCAGAGTTCCAGTTCATATCTGCGATTGTTACGCTGCCACATTCTCCAGCGTTAGCATTACCGCTGGCTGCTGCTACTAACAAAAATACGGAGCTTAACTTGTATTTCATATTGAGTTTCCTTTCTCTTTAATAATACAACTAAGGTAACCAAGGTAAATTGATTATCTAAATTGCTCGATGGTGATCCTTTCCGTGTATTTGAACCATTTGAGCAGAAGGAGGGATGGGTGAAGTTTGAATAGATAAACGTGCAAAGTCAGTGAAGTGTGATTTGCCAATTCATCCACTGTGTTTCAACAGCCATCGGATAACTTTGTCAAACTATTACAAATTCGTCAAAAACCACCTCTATTTATAATCTTAGGGAATAATCGTACGAATTCCATCTTTGATGCGATTTACATGGCACTTTAACCGTCTGTGTCACATTACCGCTAAAGTTAGGCGTGGGGCTGTTGATTTTTGAAGGAATTTAAAGGGGGTAAGACCATGATTGATGTGTGTGAAATGCGTTGAATGGTTTTTAAAATCTTATTTTTAAGAATAACTTCGCCAAAAATACCCAATTTGGTTTTGAGTTATTCAGAGCTTTTGGAGCTTGAAGTCTAATAGGATAGGTGGCTGTCATGGTTTAATGACAGCCAGAAAGTAGCAAAAGAAAGTTACATCGGAAGGTTCAAAAACTCATTTTGATACAGCTTGTTTGCCAAGCTATCGCGAAGCTTAGCGGGGATGAATTTCATTCGATTGATTTGTCTGACCATCTCTTGTGCAAAGCTAGGCTTTTGTTTCATGTTCATCACGCAGCCCATTAGGTTGATACTTTGTGCATCAAGCAGCTTTTTCGCTTGTTCTAGGTGGTGACTCGACGTTTCACCATAGGCGACAACCATCAATGTGCTGTCACAAGCACTCGCCACAGACTGAGCCGGAATGTTGCCTTTGTTTATGTTGAGAAGCGGTGAGGTATCAATGATGACTCTGTCGTATTTCTCTAACCATTTGTTGACCACGTTTTGTAACGTTGTCGGATCTTTATAAGCCAATTGCGTTGAAGCAACTTGTGGAGCAGGTACACCGATAAACGTACGCTGAGATTCAACATGTTCAATCAATTGACCTTGCTGATTATCTTCTAGCATATTCAAATCTTTGAAAGCAGGGTTGAATAAGTTGAGATCAACATAAAGTGTTGAATGACCCGCAAGAAGAAAACGCTCGGCTAATGCGGTTGCAATAGATGTTACGCCGTCACCTGAATGGCAGGCGGTGACGCATATTGATTTTTGGCCGTTAAGTTCAGAAGCTAAATACAGTTGCTCGACTTCGGCATGGGTCGCTGAAATTGTCATTATAAAGCTCCTATTAATACGATGGTGGTGGTGATACGCAGTATGTCATCAAGTCCGACGCGTGCTTTTTCAATAAAGCTTTCGCGACGGTCTGGGATGTAAATCGTGTCACCAGCGCGTAGCACCGGCAAGTTGTAAATGTTCGCCGTTTTGCTGAATTCAACAAGGTCAAAAGTACGAGCCTGACCTTGGCAGCAAGACATATTGACGATGGTAATTTTTTCTACATAAGCATTGTCGGTAGGGCCTGCTGCTTCTGCCAGAATATCTAGAATGGTCATGTTGTCGTTGAACACATAACGCCCCGGATTGTTAATCGCACCAAGCACACGAACGGTTTCTTCTTTCGGTGTATCTAACCAGTTTTTGCCTTTCTCTGGGATGTAAATCGTGTCGCCAGTGGTTACGTTTGGCAGTAACGATTCGTCACCGGTTTCAAAGTACAGTGATAAGTTAAGTTTGCTTACTTGCGAATAGGTTTTGTCACGATGCGTTACTCGAACGTTGTGGATGTCGGCATCCTTTGTTGGACCGTCAGCCGCAGACAAGATATCAAGGAAGTGCATGTCTTTGGTGAAGCGGTAACGACCGGGTGCATTCACTTGTCCAAAGATGTAGATCGAAGCATCAGAGCTTTGACGAACCCATTGTGATTTATTGTCTGAAGGATCTTGTGGCAAGTCGTGAACACGCACGATAGAGCCCGCTCGAATTTGTGGCATTTGGTCACGTGGCGCACCATTTCGAATAAAATCATCAAGGTTAAACACAACTAGCTTTCTACCAGTAACAACTTCGATTTTCGATGTGTCAGCGCGTAGCGTAGGGCCACCGACGTGTGCCAATAATCCCATGAAATTCATTTCATCTGACCATTCAATACGACCAGGTCGATTCACCTCACCAATCACGTTAACTGCTCTGTCTGGCGTGATTTTCAACCAAGACTTCTCGTTCATGTCGGTTTTCTCGGGAACGAAAATCGCGTCACCAGCTTTGATGCTAGGAGGGTTAGAGTTAGGTAAGCCTTCAGTGTAAGCCGCTAAATCGAATTTAAGCACTCTGCCATCTGCTTTGATAACACGGATTTGTCGTGACTCTGCAAATCGAGTTGGGCCGCCCGCATTCGCCAAGATATCCATAAAGGTCGCGTCTCTTTTGCCTTCAAAAGCACCAGGGGCTGCGACTTCGCCCATTACGTAAACCATGTTGGCGCCGGATTTGATCTCTTCTTCTTGCTTGGGAACGAAAATGGTCGCACCCGGGCGTAAAATTGGAAGCAGACTTTCGTCACCAGAATCTAAGTAACGTTTTAGGTTGAATAGCGTTGGGGTGTTGTTCGAAATCACTCGGATTTGCTCAACACTGGCATAACGAGTTACGCCGCCCGAACGCATAAGTACGTCGACAAGGTCGGTGTTCTCTTTGTAAGTGAACGAACCCGGCGCGTTCACCTCACCAAACACTTTGATGGAGTTACGAGAATCAGCACTGTCACCTGAGTTAGCAAGCTTTGCTGCGTCAAACTCTTGCTCGATGTTACCGACTAATGGAGAAGCTGGAACGAATAGTGAATCCAGTGATTGAAGAGTAGGTAATGCTGACTCGTCTCCTGAATCAAGGAATCGTTTGTAGTTAAACTCTTTCTTATCTGCGCCTCGCTTAAGAATCAGCTTATCCAGTTGCGCGCCCGGGCGTAAACCACCCGCAGCGTAAAGTGCCATTTGGATGCTAGAACCTAATGAGAGCGTGTATTCGCCAGGCTGTTCTACATAACCTTGCACGTAGATGATGATTTGCTGCTCTTTTACATACACTGAAGCGTTCGAAAGATCTTTGTAAGCGGTTGCCAGCGACTCTATAACGACTTTGTTAAGCTGTTCGCTGTCGTAACCCGCAACAAACACAGCGCCTACTTCTGGAAGAGTAATACGGCCACGCTTATCCACTTGGAACCCCTTGTTTAAGGTACTTTCACCGGGTACGTTAACTTGGATTAGATCACCGACTTGAACCGCGTCTGAAAACTCATCGTTAGCATTGACGACATTCGCAAAGCATAACGATAGGGTGATGATAAAAGCGATCAAGGATTTCATAATCCACCTCCCATTTTCTCGGCATTCTTAGGCGAGACAATTTCAATACTTACTCGGCGGTTCGTTAAACGCGTGCCGTCGGATTCACCTTCAAAAAGAGGGACGGTTTCGCCAACAGAGACGGCTTTGATTCGTTGAGCGCCTAGTCCAAAAATAGTCAGGTAGCGTTCGACTTGTTTCGCTCGTCCAAGTGCTAACTTGTCGTTGTATTCTTCGGCACCCGTTGCATCAGCATGGCCGGTAACCACAAGGTCTAGAGATTTGTGTTCTTTCAGTAAACTGGTTGCTTCCGCAAGTCTTCCCATATACTTCGGGTTTACTTCAATCGAATCTTCCGCGAATTGGTTGTCAACATTAAGCAGGTCATACAACTGTTCGATAACCGACAGTTGCATTCTAAATTGATTTTCATTTTTTGGTGGCTCACAGCGGGCTTGTGAAGTTACGTAATCCAGTTGGACCTCAAGTTCATTTAGGCGTTTTCTTTGGATCACTAAATCGTTGGCTGCATCCAGTAGTAGACCGCCTTGAAGTTCACGAGCAATACGATTTTGCTTTTCGATTGCTTGAACAACAGCAGCGGGGAAGCACCAACGAGCGCCTTCTTGGATCAAGGCATCAAGGTGCAATTTAGCAAGCTGCCAATCAAAGCGTAATCCATGTTCTGGACCAAGAGGCTCGTCTGGCATGACAGGAGAGAAGTCTGAGTTTTGATAGTTAATAGAATCGTAACTTTCAGCCAAACCCCCTGTGCCTTGTTCAGGATAGCTAGTACAGCCACCCAGAACGAGAGCGGACAGAGAAAGGGCTATGTAGTTTTTCAGTATTTTCATGCCAACGTCCTATGTTTCTAATTTTTCTTATTATTTTTTGTTACTTCTAGCTTAGTGGTTCTTCATGAATTTGCAGGATTTTTTGAATTTACTGGGATAGCGTGGCCAATACGCAGCAAGTTCATAATTTCAAGCGGTTGCCCCGTCACATTTTCAAGTCGCATAATACGCTCGCGTTCAGTCAGACGTTTGAACATATAAACAATCGCGCCAACCCCAGATGAATCTAAAAACTCAACTTGGCTAAAATCAACTTCGATTTCAGGGTGGCCATCGTTAGAAATCACATCATCAATGTCGGTTTGTGCATCACGACTGCCTGCTGCATCCAGATCACCGAAAATAGAAAGTGTCAGTGTCGTTGTGTTTAAATCAATCTTACGTAGTTCCATAGCGATATCTCCTTTTAAGTATGTATGGACAACTGCACTGAATGTGCCAACTTTTATGTTGTTATTTTTCAATAGCTTATATTTGTAGTGAATTCCCATCTCAAATTGAGAAAAGGCATTTCTCAATTTGAGAACTAAAAACGGCGGATCATATGAGAGTCATAAGTCATTAATTCAATGAATAGATGAAAGGGTTAGATAAGGTTGGTGAGTGGATCGCATCTTCTAGCAAAGATTGTCTACCTACGTGTCAGAACGCTTAGGATTAAAGGTATTTGTTGACTACTACAGTTATTAATACGGAGCAGATGATGAGATTAACTAAACTGGCTTTAGCCACTCTATGGGCGTGTTCGCTTTCTTCTCATTCATCCTATTTACCGCCCGACTATTTGGTGCTTGCAAACTCTTACCAGCAAGGCATAGATGTTTCTGAATACTGGAAGAGTGAAAAGCTTGATGGGATTCGGGCTCTTTGGGACGGACAACATCTTTATACACGCAATGGTAATCGCATTTACTCACCCAAGTGGTTTACTGAAAACTTGCCTAAGGTCCATCTCGAAGGAGAGTTGTGGGCAGGAAGGGGCAAGTTCCACCTTGTTCAATCTACCGTTCTCGATCATACGCCGAGTGACACAGCATGGCGCCAAATCGATTTCATGCTGTTTGATATGCCAGGCGCCGCAGGAGATTACCAAAAGCGCTATTACAACATTTTGCATTGGGTAAGCGTGATTGGAGAATCTCATGTCAGCTACATAGAACATGTACCAATTCACAGTGAAGAGGCTTTATTTCATCAACTTGATAATGTCGATGAGCGTAATGGCGAAGGTTTGATGCTTAGAAAGATCACCAGTCGTTATCAAGCAGGCCGAAGTAATGACCTGTTAAAGCTCAAAAGGCATCACGATGCCGAAGCCACAGTTATTGGCTACAAGGGTGGGACAGGGAAGTATAAAGGGATGATGGGTTCAATCTTGGTTCACACAGAAGAGGGTGTGGAATTTTATATAGGCAGCGGGTTCAGTGACCAAATGAGACTCGCACCGCCAGAGATCGGCAGCCGTATTACCTTTCGTTACAATGGTTTTACTCAAAACGGAAAACCCAAGTTTGCGCGCTTTGTTCGAGAGAAGAGTGAATATTAAGGCAGATACGATCTACCTGACCATTAAACGAAAAAGAGCCCTGAAAATCAGAGCTCTTTTTTTTATTCGAAATCAGATAGACCGACTTAGCGAGTACGAATCTAGCGAGAACTAAATTCTAACTGAACGTCATCGTCCTGCTTGTGCATCCAGTGTAGACGCATACCCAGCATAATCGCGGCTGACGTTAGACCGACGATGAAACCAATCCAGAAGCCGTGCGCACCCATAGGGTCAACAATCCAATCTTTCATACCCAAGATGTAACCGATAGGAAGACCAAGCAACCAGTAAGCCACAAAGGTGATGTTGAAGATTGAACGCATGTCTTTGTAGCCACGCAGAGCACCCGCAGCGATAACTTGGATGGCGTCAGTACATTGATAAACCGCCGCGAACAACAGCAACTGCATTGCAACCATAATTACTGCCGTGTTCTCTGTGTAAAGTAATGCAACCTGTTCTCTAAACAGAATCGTTAACGCCGCTGTCATAAGGGCTGTCACTAAACCAACAATGATACCCACGTGTGTCGCGATCTTCGCACCTTCGGTGTTGTTTTCGCCCAACTTATGGCCAACACGAATACTCACGGCTGCACCGATACTCATTGGAATCATGAAGACCAGCGAAGAGAAGTTGATCGCGACTTGGTGCGCGGCAACAATCAATGAACCCAATGGTGCAACTAACAGAGAAACCACCGCAAACAGAGTTACCTCGAAGAAGATAGCGGCCGCCACAGGGAAACCAAGTCTAAACAGACGAATTTGAGCTTTAAGTTGCGGTTTATGGAACGTACCGAAGATGTTGATTTTCGCCAAACGCTTTGATGTTAAAACGTAAGCGAACAGTAGTGCAAACATCACCCAATATACGATAGCCGTTGCAACGCCACAGCCAACACCACCCAGAGCAGGAGCACCAAGTTTTCCGTATACGAACATCCAGTTCAGCGGGATGTTTAATAGCAAGCCAATAAAACCAATCACCATCGCAGGCTTGGTTAAAGACATACCATCGGTAAAGCTTCGCAATGTTTGGAACAACAAGAAAGCGGGTACAGCAAACATCACCGCATTCATATAGCCGATGGTCTTTTCCGCCATGAGTTGTTCAATGTCCATCCACTCCAATATCAATTGTGTTTGAAAAAGCACACCAATGATTGGAAGGGAGATGACGAGCGCTAAAAATGCGCCTTGTTGAATTTCGAATGGAATTTTTACTTGTCGACCAGAACCATTCAGTTGTGCAACGACAGGAACCAACGCCATCAATAGACCAACACCAAATAGGATTGATGGTAGCCAGATACTTGCTGCAATCGAAACCGCCGCCATATCGATAGCACTTACGCCACCGGCCATTACGGTATCAACAAAACCCATTCCAGTTTGTGCAACGGATGCGATCAATACTGGGGTCGCAAGTTTAATTAGATTCGAGGATTCTTCTTTGTAACGATGCACAAACAACTCCAAATAAGAGGGAAAATTAGAATAATAGTGTAGGAAAGGACATTCTGAAGGAATCAGAGACAATGATCTTAAGCTTCCACTGGACGAATCATAAAGAAATGTCACAATAACTGCTATGAAAAACTGTTATTAGAATGCTAAATAGGAATCTTATGTTTACAGGTATCGTTCAAGGCATGGCAACACTGGTTGCTATCAACAAAAAAGAGTCGTTTCAAACTCATACCATTGAGCTAAGCGATGAAATGGTTGAAGGATTAGCCATTGGTGCTTCAGTAGCTCATAACGGTTGTTGCTTAACGGTAACGGAAATTTCAGGTAACCAGATTGCTTTTGATTTAATGCAAGCGACATTGCGATTGACGAACTTAGGCCAACTGAATGTTGGTGACAAAGTGAATGTTGAGCGTGCAGCAAAGTTTGGTGACGAAATTGGCGGGCATAGCATGTCTGGCCACATTACTCTGATGGCTAACCTAGTCGATGTGATTAAAACAGAAAACAACCGTACGCTTTGGTTTGAGCTGCCTCAAGAATCAATGAAGTATGTGTTGAGTAAGGGTTACATCGGCGTTGATGGTTGTTCATTGACGATTGGTGAAGTGGAAGAGAACCGTTTCTCTGTTCACCTGATCCCAGAAACTCTGAATCGTACTCTGTTTGGCGGCCGTGAAGTAGGCGACCAAGTGAACATTGAGTTCGATCCACAAACGCAGGCAATTGTTGATACTGTCGAGCGTGTATTAGCGAACCAGAAATAGCCACTAAGCGCATTTAATCGGTGGCAATAAAATCACACCGATGACCAAATTAAAAAAGAGCACGTGAGGTGCTCTTTTTTGATCATGGTTTAAACGAGAAACTGATTGTCAGAATACTTGTTCATCATCGGCATCAATCGAAAGGTTGATTCTGTCTCTTACTTCGTCAACCTGCATATCCAAATGAATGGCATTGCAACACGCTGGACAATCATCATAGAAGTCTTGGCTACCATTAGATGCATCAAGCGTGATGTTAATACCGTGCCCACAATGCGGACAGGAGACATGTTTCTCTGTGTATTTATGCATGGCAAATTCTCCTCACTGTAACTGATACCAATCGTATTCGGTTATAAACAGCTGTAATTGGTATTAAACGGCCTGTATCTTCTGAATGCATGCTTCAGTGTGTGCTAAATATTCGCCGCCAAATTGATTGCAGTGGTTAAGAAGATGGTACAAGTTGTAAATGTCTTTCCGATCAGTATAGCCAACGTCGAGTGGATTGACGCTCTGGTAACCTTCATAAAACTCTTTAGGGAAACCTTCAAACAATTCCGTTAATGCCAAATCGCATTCATGGTCCCCCCAGTAACAAGCCGGGTCGTAACAGATTGGCCCAAAGGCTGAATTTGCTACATTGCCATTCCAAAGATCCCCATGAAGCAAAGAAGGGCGAGGGTTGTGGCCAGCAAGACGCATATTCACCACATCAACGATGTCATCGATATCACCAAACTCGATGCCTTTCTCTTTGAGCAGTTGCAGTTGGAAACCAATGCGTTGCTCAGAGAAAAAGCGACCCCATTTCTTATGCCAAGGGTTGGGTTGAAGTGTGCTGCCGATATAGTTGTCTTGGTCGCAACCAAACTCTTTTTGCTCGCCCCATTGATGAAGCCGCGCAAGCTGAACGCCGAAATCGAAGCTATTGTTGCCCGTCTCGAGCGGTTTGGTCGGCAAGTAATTCAGAATAATGAACGAGCACTCTTTGGTTTTGCCAATAAGCACCAACTCAGGAACGTAAACAGTGGAGGTTTCTCTTAACAAGCGTAAGTTCTCAGCTTCAATTTCAAACTTAGGTAAAAATTCTCGCTGATTCACTTTCACAAAGTAACGCTCATTACCATCGCTGATCATATAGCAATCGTTAATGTCGCCACCAGAAACCTTGGTACGTTCAGTAATCTGAAAGTTAAATAGAAGAGTATCTGAAAGTTGTTGAGAAATGGCCTGCCACATAGGAAATCCTCAAAGACTGAAAGTTAAAAAGATTGAAGGTTAGAAATACTGTTTGTTTAATAGCAATAGTTTAGGATAAATCTGAACAATTTATAGACGCACTCGTCAATGTTCTTAGCTCTTCTTCATCTTACGTAGAATCAATTGGCCGAATTGTGAACTCGAACTGATTCAAGCTCTTTGAAATACAAACATAAATTGAAAACCTGACGTGATGAAATAGTTTGGAACTGGTCTCACAATCGAAACGGTTTTGAACGCCACAAACTGGAAAAGAGGTTTGAGCTTGTTATTGTCTAGCGACTAAATCAAATGAGCTTTTAGAGTAAGTTGAAAGGGCTATTGTTAACTGGCGCAATACTTTGCTTCAAAGTTTGTCTTACACTTCTTTAGCGTGAATTTACTTATGTCGTAAGTAGGCAGGTATACCACATAAAGCTATATCGATTTAATTTTAAGCTGAAATACTAACTAGGATCATTTAAATGTGGTTTTGGGCAATAAAGTGATGACAAATAGCTTCATTTACATAGTATTAGGCAAGTACGTATTAATCTGCTCTAGAGCTTAAAACGGAGAATTATTGTGGTTGTAGAAACCGATGGCTATTTGGCTTTAATCGAGCACCTATCATTCAACCTTGATGTGTTTACCAATAGTAATGGTGATACTGGAAACGAAAGTGTCGAAGACATTGTTACCGACATGATTTCAACGAACATCATGGCTATTTTCGAGCAAAACCCAGAGTTGCATTCGAGCGTTCGTTTTCAACTTTTGAAAGAAGCAGATGCCGTAGTAGCGGATCTTGGTGAAGTATTAGCGGGTGTGTGGGCTAAGAAAGCGACTAACGAACAAATTGTATTCCTCGATGAGTACATCGCGTTAGTGAAGAACCTGTTTGATACTGCTGTTGCTAAATACGATTAACGGTTTGTTTGCTCATTTATCGTCGTAATTAATCAGCATAATAACAACGGGCGTTTAAGTCGTATCTTTCTAGAGTTACCTCGCTCAGCGGTTTATCTTTCGAACCGCTATAAACGCCTAAAGTGCCAAAACTTGGATGCCCAGTAAGGGTTATCTAACCTAGAAATAATGACACCTTTCGATGTCGAGGCATGTAGAAATTGGTTGTTTCCTAAATAAACGCCTACATGTCGCACCGTCATCGAAGTCTTGAAAAACACCAAGTCACCGCTTGTTGCCTGCCCATACGCAATTTCTTTTCCCTTTTTACTCTGGTCTTTTGTGGTTCTTGGTAGAGCTTGTTGAGTCGCATTTTGCACGGCGATTTGAACAAAAGCAGAGCAATCTATACCTCGAAATGAGGTCCCACCGAAATGGTATGGCACGCCTTTCCACTGTTCATACACGCTCATATAAGCGTTTGTAGTCAATTGTTCTGACTTTGATAGGGGTTTCTGTGCGGTTTGACTAAGCTGAGAAGGCGAAGGTGACGAGCTACAAGCAGCCAATGTTGCTAAAGTTATTGTAACTACAGCCATTTTTCTGATTTTCATATGTAACTCTTCTGACAAAAAACTGAAATAAAAACGTCATCAAGGACTTCTAGTATACGACCTAACTTAAGGATATCTCTTTTCGTAGTCAAACTGGATTTCACATGCCCGACACAAATTTATCAATAAAACCCTCACGTTATACATTCTCGCTCATTCAAACCGTCACTGCTGTATTTATTTCCATTCTTTTACTTGTTACTTTTTTATCAATGGTTAGCATTCGGGGCGTTGAACGGGTCGGGGGACATTTTGATGCACTCTCGGAACAAGCATTACCCCTTGCTCTACATAATGCCGAATTAACGCAAAGCGTATTAGAACAAGTAAAACTTCTCACTTACAGCACCCAATCAACCGACTTAGATACACTGAATGCCACAAGGGGCTCAATTGACCAACTCGCTAAAGAGAGCAATACCACGCTAGAGGAACTCCTTTTTATCTCCCAATCTTTTCCTGATGCAATCTCTTTAGAGCAACAACAAAACCTTGTCGATGACATGGCGCAACTGCAAACCATGACCAACACGGTACTGCTGGCACAGATCGAAATTCAAAGTAAGCAAAATCTGATCGACAGTAAAATGGGCGAGTTCCGTTATGGCGTTGGGTCTATCGGACCAGAAATGAATAGAATCAGCTCATTCTTGGTTGAAGACAACCCAGAAGCGAGCGATGCAGCGAACCGATTTACATCCAGCGCGTCTGCTATGGCGAACACCTTCTTGATGTTGATGATGCAACCTGACATTGATAAAGCACAAGACGAATACCGTCAATTGAGAAACCGAATCGCAGGTCTGAACTTGGCTTACAGCGACTTTGCCGATTGGCACCCAGATATCGCTGAGTTCGCGAGCTTGACGGCGCCTTACGAGATGGTGAAAGAAGGCTTTACCGAAGAAGGCGTAATCAAACAAATCCTCTTGAAACTCGAACTGGTTCAGCAGCAAGAGCAAAACTTAACGCAAGTCATTAACTTAGCGAACACCGTCATTAGCACATTGAATCAGCTGTCTTCCACCGCTTCCCACCTGATTGATGAAAGTGAACTGGTTGTAAATCAAACCATCACCAATATTGATCGTGTGTTGTTTATCAGCGGGCTAGTGATTGCCGTAATCATTGTGATTTCATGGTTCGTGTTACGCCGTTGGATGAATAAAGGGCTTAAAAACATAACTCAACAGTTGAGTTCACTGGCAGATCATGACTTCTCTAAACAGAGTGAATTACTGGGGCCGCTAGAGCTGCAAGTTATTACTTCAAAACTCAATACGGTCGTTGATTCAACCGCGGACTCGGTTCGTTTAGTAACGCGTAACTGTGAGACGCTTTATCAAACGGCTGAAGTAAGCCATGACGCCGCAGAGCAAACCAATTCAAGCTTGAATGAGCAGAACGAATCACTTCAGAATATGATTACTACGATTACTGAACTTGAAGCATCCATTGGTGAGATTGCTCGTATCTCTAACGCATCGAATGACGACGCGCAGATAGCAGAAGACGAATCAGTCAATGGTAGCCAAGTGGTCGGCCTTAATCAGAAGCGATTACAAGCACTCGAGCAATCTCTTAGCCTGAATCAAGAATCGATGACGGACTTGGATATTCGCGTTAAACAGATTCGTGAAATGGTTGACGTAATTAGTGGTATTGCTCAAAACACTAACTTACTCGCATTGAATGCCGCAATAGAAGCAGCGCGAGCAGGAGACCAAGGCCGAGGGTTTGCAGTGGTTGCCGATGAAGTACGTAAACTGGCGAGTGGTACCTCCCAGCAAACCACTAATATTCGTAATATGATGAACGAATTGGTGGCGGCGGCTGACCGATCACGCGCTTCTGTAACGGAATCGAGAAGTGAAATGGCCAACGCACTGGAAACCAGTGGCGATGTAAAACAAGCCTTCGAGAAAATCGAATTCGCGGTTAGCCAGATTAAAGGACGTGTTGAACAAATCATGGTGGCAACCGAACAACAAGCACGTGCGACTGTCGATGTAACGCATTCTATCACTCGCGTGTCTGAGCAGGGTGAGAATACTAAACTGCAACTTGAATCTATGATCGAGAGTTCAGAGCAAGTCGGAGAGATAGCAGGGCACCAACAAGCTATGCTTCATAAATATGTACTGAAATAAACAAGCGCGCTGAAATAAACGTGCGTGAGAGTTAAGTTAGTGTGCGCAAGAGTTTAAGTACTAGCAGCACTTAGTCACTAACTACGCTTATAACGACTATCGATACAGAAATGCCCTTAGGTTCTCACAAGAATCTAAGGGCGTTTTGTTTTGGCATTCAGCTAAGTTTGTATTTAAGCTAACTTCGTTATTAAGATAAGTTTGGTCTCAAGATAAGCTTGAGCCTCAAACGAATTCAAACCTAGTTTTTCGTCGTCGGGAATTGAGTAAATGGCTGACGTAGCATCAGATCTAACCGTTGTTCTTTACCATCTTGAATCTCGGGAACGCCAATCTGAACGTTATCGTGACCAAGCTTGGGTTGGGCGCGGTAAGTCTTAAACCAGATGTCCCACACTGATAAAAAGAAGCCAAAGTTTGAGTGCGTTTCCTTAACAATGACTGAGTGATGAACGCGGTGCATGTCTGGTGTCACAATCACTTTTCTCAATCGTTTATCGAACCATAGCGGAAGACGTGCATTGCTATGGTTAAACATCGCGCTCGCATTAAGAACAATTTCAAAGATCACGACAGCAATGACAGGCACACCAAGTGCGATCACCAAACTCACCTTGATGAGCATTGAAAGAATCATCTCAATAGGGTGAAAGCGCGTTCCGGTTGTGACATCGATATCTAGATCCGCATGGTGAACTCGATGTAGCTTCCACAACCAAGGAACACGGTGAAACACCAAGTGCTGTAGGTAAATGGCACAATCCAAGAGCAATACACAGATCAGAATGGTCAATTCTTTCGGAAGTGACAGGGTATTGAACAGACCCCATTGGTTTTCTTGTGCGATAACCGCCGCTTGAAATGCTGCGATAGGAATTATAGTGGCCAATAGAAAGCTGTTCAAAGCGACTAACGCAAAGTTGTTTCCCCAGCGAAACCATTTGCTTTGAGTCAGTGCTTTACGTGGAAAACGGTATTCCCAAAGCGCACACAGTCCGAAAACGACAATAAAACAAACAAGGCGAAGCAGTGATGGGTCTTGCATGGGAATTCCTTCTATCATTCTAGGGACACTGTAAGTACAATCGTGCCACTTTTCTAGATTTATCGTTATTGTCCATGAGAATCCACGCTTTTCACCGTTTATATCAACACCGTTTGTCTCTTTCTACCAAGCCGTTTAACGCGCGCGGGTGTAAAGTGGTTCGATGTCAGTTCTGTAAAATCAAACAAGACAGCTGTATCTGTGAACATCAACCAGACATAAATACGAACGTCGCGACCATGTTGATCTTATCGGACAACGAAATACTCAAACCAAGTAATACCGGCCGTTTAATCCTTGATACCGTTAAAGACAGCTATGCCTACCTTTGGCATCGTACTGAGCCAAATCAAGAGATGTTGGATGTCCTCAAAGATGAAAAATACCAACCTGTGATCGTATTCCCTGAAGACTATACCGACGACAAAAAACGTGTGGTTCAAGATCTGCCACAAATGCGCGACCCAAACAAAACACTGTTGCTGATTTTCATTGATGGCAGTTGGCGCGAAGCACGACGTATTTTCCGTCGTTCAGAGTATCTGCAAGACTTACCGGTGTTGTCGATCGAACCAGAATCGGTTTCGCAATACATGATGCGTAAGTCAGACAACGAACAACATCTCTCGACTGCAGAAGTAGCGAGCTTGGTTTTGAAACAGGCTGGTGAAGAGCAGGGCGCAAAGACTTTACAGCTGTGGTTTGAGACATTTCGTGAAAGCTACATGCTAAGTAAGACGCGTTATAAATCCGATCCAACCAAACCAAGCCTGAACGCTTTCATAGAGCACACTAAAAATGAGACGTCACTCTAACCTTTAACCGCTTTGTGCTGACTTGTTGTTCAAACAGATTCGAACACGAGATAAGTTTGTTATCCATCACGGTTTGTAGGGGGAGTGTTATGGATAATGCGTCCTAGATGTTTAATTTGAAAATTTATTTGCCCGAATTTAGGGAAAAATTGGAGAGATTTCATGTATTACGGCTTCGATGTTGGCGGCACAAAAATTGAATTTGGTGCGTTCAATGAAAAACTTGAGCGAGTAGCAACAGAACGCGTACCAACGCCTACTGAAGATTATCAACTGCTACTTGATACGATTGCCGGTTTGGTGAAGAAGTACGACAGTGAATTTTCTTGCGAAGGTAAAATTGGTCTTGGTCTTCCTGGTATGGAAGATGCTGACGACGGCACAATGCTGGTTGTTAACGTGCCAGCTTCAACGGGGAAACCACTACGTAAAGACCTAGAAGCACTTATTGGTCGTAGTGTGAAAATTGAAAATGATGCGAATTGCTTTGCGCTTTCAGAAGCGTGGGATGACGAGCTTAAAGACGAACCATCAGTAGCAGGCCTAATTCTAGGTACTGGTTTTGGTGGCGGGTTAGTTTACGAAGGCAAAGTGTTCTCTGGTCGTAACCACGTTGCTGGTGAACTGGGCCATATGCGTCTTCCTATTGATGCTTGGTTCCACCTTGGCGACAACGCACCGTTACTCGGTTGTGGTTGTGGCAAGAAAGGTTGTCTAGACAGCTACCTATCAGGTCGTGGCTTTGAATTGATTTACGAGCACTACTTCGGCGAGAAGAAGAAAGCAATCGAGATCATTCAAGCGTACAACGAAGGTGAAGCAAAAGCGGCTGAGCACGTTGATCGTTTCATGGAGCTATTGGCTATCTGTTTCGCGAACCTGTTTACCGGTCTTGATCCACACGTAGTTGCATTGGGTGGCGGTCTTTCAAACTTCGAACTTATCTACGAAGAGATGCCAAAGCGTATCCCTAAATACCTACTGTCTGTAGCGAAATGTCCAAAGATCATCAAAGCGAAGCATGGTGATTCAGGCGGCGTTCGTGGTGCTGCATTCCTTAACATTAAGTAATCGTGACTTAAGTTAAGCTAGCTAAGGTTAGATAGTTAAAAAGTACAAATAAAAATGCCGCAATCTCGAAAGAGGCTGCGGCATTTTTTATTGTTCAGTGCTTTCGTTTCTTTAGCTGTTAGCTGTTAGCTGTTAGCTGTTAGCTGTTAGCTACAAACGAAAAGCTAGAAACGACATATCAAGAAAAGAGCCAAGAGGGCTTACTTCTTCTTTTTACCAACACCAAGATTGTCTTTTTGCTTCAACGTAAGCTTAGTAAAGCCAAGCTTGCGGAAGTAGTTGTCTTGGTAGTTGCGAACCGCTTTAGTATCAGAAATCAACTCAAGCTGTTGCTCAGTTTTTAGATACTCAGAGATATCGATGCCTTCAGCTGCAGCAACAGCTTCTTGGATCGTGCGGTGTTCTTGTTTTGAAAACAGTAACTCTTTGTCTTCGTCTTTGTAAGTGTACAGAATGGTACGAGCCATGGTGCTCTCCAATAGAATTATTACTTTGCGCGCACTCTACATAAAAACAGTACGTGGCTCAAGGTTATGATAAGAAATCTTAAGATTATCGTTCTAACGTTTAGCGTAATTTAAGCTATTTGTCTTTTAGGCAACGAACAGGTTGTCTTTCACGAAACGAAAAGAACAAAAAGCCCCTTAACATCGAAAGCTCGATAGAAGGGGCTTCGTCTATGTCTTAGCAATGAGCTTCTAAGTCAATTAAAAAGCAGCTAAGTCAATTTAGCTGTTTTAGCTTTGAATCAAACACGACCTTGCAGAGGAATGATCGTCACTGTCTCGCCAACTTTCACAGTATCAACTGCTGGAGAGATTTCGATTAAGCAGTTCGCTTCACTCATTGAACGCAGAATACCTGAACCTTGCTTGCCCGTTGTTTTCACTTCAAGCACGCCAGATTCATTCATCGAGAACACACCACGGCTAAATTCAGTACGGCCTTGGCGTGAGCGCAGTTGTTCAGTTGCTACAGCATTTGCTTTTACTGGTGTCCAGTTCGTTTGACCTTGAAGCTTGCGGATCGCAGGCTCAACAAAGTTAATGAACGACACCATCACAGCAACAGGGTTACCCGGTAAACCAAAGAACGGCTTGTTCTCAATCTTACCGTAAGCCAATGGGCGACCTGGACGCATGTTGATACGCCAGAAGTTGATTTCACCCAGTTTATCTAACGCAAGCTTGATGTAATCCGCATCACCAACAGACACACCACCAGAAGTCAAAACCATATCGGTTTCAAGCGACGCAGAATGCAGCACATCCATCATCTTCTGCTCATCATCTTCAATGATGCCGTAATCGACGATGTCACAGCCGAGCTTTTGAAGCATGCCGATAATAGTAAAACGATTTGAGTCATAGATAGAGTTTGGTTTTTGCTCGTGACCCGGCGCTTGAACTTCATCACCCGTAGAGAACACACCCACTTTCACTTTACGCAGAACAGGGCAGGTACCAAAACCTAACGACGCCATCATGCCCATTTCTGGCGCTTCAATGCGTGTGCCACGTGTAAAGACAGGTTGGCCGATTTCTAAATCTTCACCTGCCATACGGACATTTTGTCTAACCGAGATTTTAGCATCAGGGAAGCTAACTTTATCGCCATCTTGGACGGCTTGTTCACGCATCACGACAACATCAACGCCTTCTGGCATTGGTGCGCCGGTCATGATTTTAACGGCTTCACCTTGTTGCACGATTTGCTCGTAGCTGTGACCCGCCATGACTTCAGCAACGATGTTGTAACTGTCCAATTCTAGATCTTCACTACGAATTGCATAACCGTCCATTGCAGAGTTGGTATTTTGAGGAACGTTGATTGGCGAAATCACATCTTCAGCCAGCACGCGGCCGTAGCCTTGCAGTAATTCAACACTCTCTGTGAGATCGAGTGCGTCAATGCTATCAACAATCTTTTGTTGGCCTTGAGTAACGGTTAAACCTGCAGGAGAGAACGAATCACAACAAACAGCTGGCGCTGCGTCTTTTGAAGATGAGCATGACACGGCTCTGCCTGTTGTAGAGACAAGGTCAAAGGACTGCGCGTAATCGATGATGAAATCACGAATCGCTTCTAAGTCGCTGATCGCCATTTGTGGCAGCTCTGATTCAACTTGGCTGTCTGCCGCGATAGCAATAATGTTGTTATCGTTTGGATATAACCAAGGTTTGCCCACTTCATCTCGGTGCAGTTCAATTTTAGGGAAGGCGATGTTCTTACAGCCTTCAACCAAAATCAGATCAAGCGTGTTGGTATCAAATCGAGTCAGCAGGTAATAAAAATCTGCTTCGGCTTCTGGTGTTTCTGTCATCATCACGTGACGATTACGAGAAGCAATCAACATTTGGTTCGCGCCCGCTTTACGTAAGCGGTAACTGTCTTTACCCGGCTTATCGACATCAAAATCGTGGTGAGCATGTTTTAACACGCCAACTTTTAAACCCGCATCAGTCAACAGAGGAAGCAGGGCTTCAAGTACGGTCGTTTTGCCTGTACCGCTATAAGCAGCAAAGCCCAATAAAGGAAGGTTAGGGCGTTGTTTAGAATCTTTCATTATTGAAGCGTTCCGAATTGGGTGAGTTCTTCTGGCGTGTTGAGATTAACAAAGCAGTTAGGAGAATCGCTGAAATCAACGTATTCGGTAACACACTCTTTGTATAGCAAGATGATTTTACGATCACCACGTTCCAAAAACGCTTCTAACTTTGGTAGAACACGTTTGTGGAATAGGGTGAATACAGGTTGCTTAAATTCGCCATCATGCGCGACAAGAATGTCGCTGTCTTCTTTAACTGCAGAACAAAAACGCTCAACAAGGTCGTCACTGATTTGTGGGCTGTCGCAAGGGACAAAGCCGACCCAGTCTGTACTCGCGTTTTTAAGGCCAGCATGAATGCCGCCCAATGGACCTGGATAGTCAGGGAAGGAATCGGAAACAACCGGAGCAAATGCTTGGTAACTGTCTAAGTTACGGTTGGCATTGATAGTGATGCTGACATCTTGCTGTGACAGCTTGTTTATAACGTATTGAATAAGAGGAGAACCGTTGAGCTCAACAAGTCCTTTATCTTTTCCGCCCATGCGGCTGGCCTGTCCGCCAGCCAAAATAACCCAACTAGTTTGCGTTGGAAGCAGCATAAATATTCTCTTGTGCTTTATCTTTCTGAATAACTTGCAGAAGCGGAGACTCGGTCAAAGTATTGTCTTTGATCCACCACTGCTTCTTACATAAATCGGTTAACGCGTTAGTTTGGTGACTGGTAATGACTAAACTCGCGCCTCTCTGAAGAAGATCTTCGGCCATAATCACCAATCTTTCAATAGATTCTTTGTCTAAAGAAGCACTTGGCTCGTCCATCAGCAAAATTGATGGCTTGAGAATCCAAGCTCGTGCCATTGCTACGCGTTGACGTTCACCACCAGACAACACAGAAATGTGTTCATCTGCTAGGGTTTCTAAACCTACCATCCTCAACGCATTAATTATTTGAGCTCGCTTATCTTTTTGGCTCTCTTTACTAAAGCGAATCCCATAAGCGACATTTTGGTACACAGAACCATCAAATAGGTAAGGTGTTTGATGCAGATAGATGATGTCTTTAAATTTTAGTCTAGGGAACAGGTTATGTTGCCAACTTTGTGTCGGTGACTGAATACGGCCAGAAGTCGGCTTAATCAATCCAGACAGAATTTTCAATAGAGTGGTTTTTCCTACACCGTTATCGCCCTTAAGATAAATCGCATCGTTCGGACCGATCGACAATTCAGGGATGTGGAACAAAACACGCTCTTTGTAGCGCATTGAAATTTGCTGCGTTGTTATTTTTATACTCATGACAGCGTTCCTAAGTTCTTAAATAGCCTTTTCCTCTCACACTAGAAAGGAAAAAGTTAAGGGCTAATGCCAATGCCAATAAAACCATGCCTAACGCCACACCTTGAGCGAAAGCACCTTTGTGACTTTCCATTGCAATAGCGGTAGGGATGTTTCTTGTCATTCCCATAATGTTTCCGCCAACCATCATTGAACAACCCACTTCAGTGACGATACGAGAAAACGCAGCAATGACTGCCGCCAGTAGAGGAAAACGAGTTTCCCAAATCAAGGTGCAGGCCACGCGTGTTGTTGATACGCCAAGTGTGCGCGCTGTTTCTACCGCTCGGCGGTCACTGGCCTGCAGAGCA
This sequence comes from Vibrio sp. 10N.222.52.B7, assembly GCF_041474275.1. Lineage (NCBI taxonomy): Bacteria > Pseudomonadati > Pseudomonadota > Gammaproteobacteria > Vibrionales > Vibrionaceae > Vibrio > Vibrio sp. 10N.222.52.B7. The sequence continues at coordinate 50,560 of NZ_JBFRTU010000046.1, forward strand.
CCATGCATCATCGCAACTAGAATAGGGAAACAGATCAGCATCTGACCTAAAATCATCGCCTTTTGGGTGAACAGTAATTGCCAATCACCTAACGGGCCAGAGCGAGAAAGCATCATGTACATCAACAAACCGATAACCACGGTAGGGATCGCTTGCAGGGTGTTGATCACTGAAAGCAGAGCCCATTTCCCGGGGAACTCGGTATAAGCCAATAAGAAAGCCATAAGGATTGCAGGAACAATCACTAATGAGATGGCGGACAAAGACACGCTGAAGGATACCGCAACGATTTGCCACAATTCGTGGTCAAAACTCACTAGTAGGTTCATTGCATCAATCGTTGTTTGCCATAGGGTCATGAAGTATCTCGTGTGAATCGATAATAGGTCTTTATCGGTAATGACTGATGTTAATCATAGCTGACACAAACTATTTGAGCTTGAATTGGCCAGCTATTGTTTTTAAGAGTGCTTCGTTAACTGTTTAGCTAAGTGTAGTGCTTGTTGGTTTTGACTACACCTTCAACGCTACGCTTTACTTACAATCAACTATTCTAAGCTTGCAACAAACTATTCTGCACTTGCAACGAACAGTTGTTTGCCATGCAGTTTAAAGTCGTTAATCAGTTTCTGGCCTTTAGGGTTAACTAGCCAATCACTGAATACTTTCGCAGCTTGGTAATTGATGCTTGGGTAGCGTTCAGGGTTAACAAGAATCACTTGGTAAGGGTTAAATAGGTTCTTATCACCTTGGAAAAGGATTTTTAGGTCCAGTTTATTTTGGTAAGCCAACCAAGTACCACGGTCTGTCATGGTGTAGCCTTGCATTTCAGACGCCATGTTCAGAGTAGGGCCCATACCTTGACCAACACTGCGGTAGCCACCGAAGTTTGGTTCCATTTTAGTTTGCGACCAAATACCCATCTCTTTCTTGTGAGTACCTGAATCGTCGCCGCGAGATACAAACGTCACGTTATTAGTCGCGATCGCTTTAAACACATCTGCCACTGCTTTTTGAGATTCAATTTTCGCAGGGTCATTTTGTGGACCAACGATGACGAAGTCGTTGTACATCAGCTTACGAGGTAAAACGCCGTAACCTTTTTCCACGAAATTAGCTTCTGCTTTTGGTGCATGAGTCATCACCAAATCAACGTCACCATTTGCGCCCATGCGAAGTGATTTACCTGTACCTGCGGCTAGAACATCAACCTTGATACCAGAATCCTTTTCGAACTCAGGTAATAAGTAGTCCAGTAGACCAGAGTGATAAGTACTTGTGGTTGTCGCCAACTTGATATGAGTGGTGTCTTCCGCGCTGCTAGCCGTGTAACTGACGATAGATAGAGCTGCAATAGTTAAGGGAATTGCTTTCATTATTATTATGTCCATTCTGTTATAAATGAATGACATGCCTTCAGTTTTAAAGGGCTCGAAGAAGGGCATGTGCATAAGACGCTAATTGTTGTAATTAGAAATCTACACCTTATAAGCAATCTTAATGCCAATAAATCATGCATCAGATCTCATTAAATTGCTGTTATTTCGGACAAAGCTGAGTCTTTTACCCCGTTAAAATGAATCAAAACATGAGCTAGGACAAAATGTCGCACATTGTCCCTGTTGGAGAAAAGGTTAATTGGTACACTCTGTCCCAACTTTTCTCACCGGCTAATCATTATGTCTTTACCTAGTTCATCTGCATCCAATCTCAACCCGAACACATTGACTCAGTATCAGGCGTTTTCCGTCTTGGTGGTCGATGATGAATTGGGTATGCAGGCTATCTTAAAGAAAGCACTGGGTAAGTTCTTTGGCAAGGTGTCGAGCGCAGGATCGGTTGAAGAGGCTGAAACGCTGCGTTCGAGCGAACATTTTGATCTGATTGTCCTTGATATCAACCTACCAGGCCGCTCTGGCATTGAGTGGGAAGAGGCGTTTAACGACAACGACAAACGCGCCGATGTGATTTTCATGACGGGTTATGCCGATCTAGAGATGACCATATCCGCGCTTAAGCTTGGTGCTTCAGATTTTATTCTTAAGCCGTTCAACCTCGAACAGATGATACAAGCGGTTCTGCGTTGTATGGATAAGCGACTCGACCAAAGAATGCAGTACGCGTTGAAGCGTGATGTGAGTCGTCATATCAAGACTGAACTGATTGGCAATTCAGACAAGACCAAACAACTTAAATTACTGATCAGTCAATTTGCACCGTCTCGAGCGTCCGTCTTGATAGAAGGTGAGTCGGGTACCGGCAAAGAGCTGGTTGCTCGTGGTGTACATGAAGCCAGTAAACGCACAGGTCCATTTGTGCCAATCAACTGTGGTGCGATTGCTCCAGAGCTTCTAGAAAGTGAACTGTTTGGACATACATCAGGCGCATTTACTGGTGCGAAGAAAAACCGTGAAGGTCTTTTCCGAGTCGCAAGTGGTGGCACCTTGTTCCTTGATGAAATTGGTGAAATGCCACTGCCAATGCAAGCTGCATTGTTACGCGTGTTAGAGCAAAGAACCATTCGTCCAGTCGGTAGCGAGCAGGAAATTTCCGTTGACGTACGAGTGGTGGCGGCGACCAACCGAAATCTTCAAGAAGAGGTCGATAAAGGGCACTTCCGCCGCGATCTGTTCTACCGACTCAATGTACTTAAGATTGATGTGGTGCCATTGAGAGAGCGCCCGTCAGACCTGATTGAACTTGTTCCATACTTTACTCGTCTTTTATCGAGCGAGCTTGGCATGCCAGTTCCAAATTGGGCACATGAAGATATCTTGGCGTTGAACGAATACGAATGGCCGGGAAATATTCGTGAACTTAAAAACTTAGTCGAACGATGCATTCTTTTAGACAAGCCACCAGCACACTATTGGCGCGAGATTAATGGTGATCCTGTTCCCGCTAGCATTTCAGTGACGGTGTCACATGGTGCGGAAATGCCAAACTTGAATAATGCAGACGCTGCCGAGGGTTATCCAAACACTTGGACACTCAAAGAAGTAGAAAAATCTCATATAGAACAGCTGGTTAGTTTTCATGATGGCAATAAATCGGCAGCTGCAAGAGATCTTGGCGTCGCACGTAAAACGCTAGAGCGTAAGTACAAAGATTGGAACACAGAAGGCTCTGAATATGCCGATTAGACGTCGTTGGTGGTCAAAGTGGGCGTTCCGATTCAAAACCATGGTTCGCTACCGATTATTATTCCTTACATCTGCTCCGATCATTCTGACCTTGTGCGCGCTTGTGGCTATCACACTGTATTGGTCAATACATTACACGTGGCAGGGCGCTCTGATTGATGTCGATGAGCGTTTGGATGTTGCCGATAACAGTATTCACCTGATCCAAAATCAGCAAGCATACAACGTTCGTGCGTTCGCCGAGTCTTATAACTTTCGAACCAAACTCGCGAGTGATCTTTCACACGAAGAGCTAACTCGCTGGGTGTCTGAGAACAAATCTCGCTATGAGCTCGATTTTCTGCGCTGGCGCAGTGTCGAGAGCATGGAAAAGAAACTCGAATATCTAAACTTAACTCACAAGCCTTCATTTTTCAGTGTCTTAAGCCGTAATGAACTCAATTATCTCGATCGTGACCTCGCTAAAAAAGCGGAAGTTCCGATGCTCAACGGGCAAGAGGTCGAGACTCGCGGATTGGTAAGCCGAACCGTTGTATCCATCAAAGATGAACATGATCATGTGATTGGTTTTCTGGATGGTGGGATCTTACTGAATAACAGCACTCAACTTGTTGACCAAATCAGTAACCTTATCTATCCACAACGAGAAGGGTTTAATCGTCATATTGGTACGGTCACGGTCTTCCTTGATGATCTTCGCGTCAGCACCAACGTGCCTTTGAGCAGTGAAGACAGTGTAGGGCGCGCGATTGGTACACGTGTTTCTCACGAGGTTCACTCGAAAGTCTTGAATGAAGGTAAAGAGTGGCTAGATCGAGCGTATGTTTACGATGCTTGGTATATCACAGCTTACCAACCAATCCATGACCAGTTTAACAATGTGATTGGCATGCTTTACACCGGTTATTTGATTTGGCCGCTGATAGAAACCTACTTGACCAACCTTGGCGAAATCAGCATTACCATTGTGTTGCTGCTGTTGGCATCCGGCTTGATCGTTCACCGTGGTGCGCGTGATCTTTTTAACCCAATTGAACGCATTCATAAAGTGGTGAAGCTAGTACAGATGGGGCAAGACAAGCGAATTGGTACGCTAGGTTTGGATGATCAACACGAACTGACACTGCTCGCTAAACAGTTCGATAAGATGTTGGATCTACTGCACGAGCGTAATCAAGAGATTCAACAAGCGGCGTCTGAACTAGAGTGCAAAGTGCATTCTCGTACCGCGAGTTTGAAAGAGAAAACTGAAGAACTTGAACTGCACATCAAGCTTCTCAATCAAGCCAGAGATAAGCTGGTGGTCAATGAAAAACTGGCCGCGTTAGGTGAATTAACGGCAGGTATTGCTCATGAGATCAATAACCCAACCGCCGTGATTCTTGGCAACGTTGAACTGATGAAGTTTGAACTGGGCGATGAAGTGAGCCGTGTAGATGAGGAAGTCCACGCGATCATGGAGCAGATTGACCGAATTCGAAATATCACACGAAGCCTGCTTCAATACAGCCGTCACGGCGGCGTACAAGACGAAATTACGTGGCAACATATCAACCCAATAGTGGATGAAAGTATTACGCTCGTAAAAACAGGTGCGAAGAAGAAAGGCATTGTGTACGTATCGCAGCTGAACGCTAAAACCTCAGTCGAGGTCAATCGAAACCAATTGCTACAGATTCTGGTTAACCTACAAATGAACGCGATTCATGCAATGGACGGTCAGGGCACGTTAACCATTTCGAGTGAAGACTGGGTTGAAAATGGTGTGTCTCATGGCGCTATCGTTCATGTTCAAGATGAAGGCTGCGGTATTAAGGAAGAACAACTGAAACGTATCTTCTCGCCTTTCTATACCACCAAACGAGATGGCACGGGCTTAGGGTTGTCAGTATCTCAGAGTATATTGAGCCAAACTGGCGGCGAGATCCGAGTTGAATCTGAGGTAGGTAAGGGAAGTTGCTTTAGTATCTATCTTCAACAGAAAGCGACACCTCAATTGCTTGTATCAAACCTATAAGTTCTAAGAACTCATTCACTGATATTATCATCTGATAATATTTCTAACGCGCTTGGGCTATTACACGAACGTTTTAGCCCAAGCACGAAAATTCTGCACTACTAATCTATCGCAAACCAAATCTCAACTCGCTGCAAATGAGGTACTCCAAGCCTCACAATCGCTCGCAGAAGACAGTCAGAAAATGGCGAACACTACAGAACACCTTACTGAGCAATTGAAATACTTTAAGGTTTAGCATCAATAGGACTATTAGCTTAAAGATAAAAAGCTCATAAAAAACACCTCCGCACTTGCGATAAGTTCGGAGGTGTTTGTATTTATGGCTAGTCATTTGCTATAAGCAACAAACGTCTAAAGCATCAAGCCTAATGCGCCGCTACTGAAATTTTCGGTGGGTTGATGTTGTGCTTCTTAAACTCTTTCATCACACGCAAAGTAATGTCGGTTTCAAACAGCTTCTCATACGCAGTATCCACAACGTAAGCCTTACAAGTTAGCTGTATTGCTAGGTAGTTATCGGTAATCGTCTGTTTAACCAAAACCGTTACAGGTTTCGGCAAGTGGATATAACGACTTGAAGACGCCGCTTCTTGAATCAGATCGCGGGCTAGGGTGATGTCTTCATCCATACCAACGTAAAACGGAATCACCACCTGCATGTCCAACGCACCGTAGTTACCACTGGTGGTCACTTCATTTAAGAACTTGTTGTTCGGAATGGTAATGATGTCATCGTTCAGGGTTCTCATTCGCACTGAACGCAAACCAATGGTAATGATATCACCGTAGTTGCCTTCGAACGTGACGCGGTCACCAACTTGAAAGGGCCTATCAATCATTACCGTGATGCCCGCGATGAATGAAGCTGCCAAATCTTTAAGCGCAAAGCCGACTGACACGGCGAGGGTACCACCAATCAAAGCCAGTATTTGGTCGTTGATTCTAAAGCTCATCATGAACACGATAAGACCTGTGCTCACATAGATAAAGAACTGAGTAAACGACTGCAGTTTCTGTAGCAGCATTCGGTATTGCACGAATTGGCTACCAAAACTGGTCACCATCGAGTTGATAAACTTAAGCAGTAACCACATCGCCGCAATAACGATCATGGAGAAGAACACGCCGCTCCATCGCACTAGGCTAGCTATCTTTGAGATGTTTTCTACATTGGCTAACTCTTCCGTCGCAAAGGTCGGGAAACTGACAGCACTTGCCAAGCCAACAAATAGTAGGATAAATAACTTCTTCATTTTACTTCACCAGTAGATGTTGACGGTCGAGAACGTTAGTAATGTGGCGGAACCAGTGCTCGGAAATTCGAGCCTTTTCTTCATGCCAACCAATATAACCACGGCTTTCAAAGTAACGCAGAATACCGGTTATCTCAGCCGTACTTAGCTGCGTACAATCAGACAATACTTCCGGAGAAGCGATTTCCAATTGCACGATAGAACGAAGCACAGCCAACATAGGTTTTGGCATGTTTTCCAGCTCCTGTGCTTCAGGAACATGGAACAAGCGCACCACTGCTTGATCGGTATCTTTGTTTCGATTCAAAGAGAGTCGGAAGAAGCGAAGAGCAACGGTAGGGTTACCATCAGAGTAATGCCACAAGATTCGGTAGAAGCCTTGGCGTGCGCGATCTTCCTCGCTCATGTCATCTTGGTCCCACTGTTTAGGCACCACCAAACCATCAAACGATAACGGCTTCTCAAGCTCCGTATTAATACGGCTATTTAGAAGCTCACCGACTTGTTTCTCTGTCCAACGCGGAAGGAAACACACCAAGTCAAACAGCAAACGTTCGCCACGCGCTCGATCGACAAACCGCCAGCTTGATTTGGCGATCGATATCACGACACGGTGGTTCTTTTTAGAACGACGCAGTAGATTGGTTAAACGTATCAGATCAGACAAGCCGCCAACCATTGGCTTAACTAGACGTTGTGCATTATCGATCGCAATCAAGTACGTGGTCTTGCTTTTACGAAGGTGAGCCAAGATCTGAATCTCAGTCGCTTTCTCTTCCAAGCCGATGCTCACCGCTAGATGCGCTAACAGCTCTTGATAACCAGCGTAAGGGCAACTTACGTAGACAGGTTCAGCGTTAGAGACTTTGTGCAGCAGGGTATAAAGCAGCGTTGTTGCGCCCACACCACGCTCACCTGAAACAATACAGATAGCAGGGCTGTCTGACATCAAGTAGCGAGACAGTTGCTTAACCTCATCACCGGCGTAATCAATCAGCGTGCTGTCGATATTACCCGGAAGAATGTATTCATAGGTTTGATCGCCTTTGATTCGAACCAAGTTTTGCTGATTCTTGTCAAGGTCAGACTGCTTAGCCACTTCAATTCTAAACAGGTACGCCAAAGCTTGGCTAAACAGTGTGTAATTAGACAGTAAGGCCATGATGCGGTGTTGGAAGTTGTAAACACTCAACCATACGATGCCAATGGCCGTCGCCAATATATTAAGTAAGAAGGTATCTTTGCGGTTTACTGCCCAGTTCACCCATACCGGACGATCAGAGATGTGTTGCAGCGTATCGAAGACTTTCGCACGCCATAATCTAAGCACTGAAATGGTAACCAGTACAAACCAGAAAAATAGGGCGCTGTAGATCCAGCTATAGATAGTGCCTTTGCCTAGCGTGATACTCGATATTTGCAAAGTCACACCCGCAACAATGAAGCTCCAAACATAACGGCGAATGGTCGATAGGCGCAGCGCAATCACTTCTTGATTAGATGTGCGGCCCAAACGATACGCAAATTCCAAAATAAAGCTGATAGCAATCGAACCACCTAGAATCCACCAAGTGAAGATCTCAAGGAAAATCAGGTGTTGCAGGCTAGGGATGCTGGAGAGCACTCTTAGAGAAAGCGTAATCGCAATTAACCAAGCAATCGCACGATCAGCGCGGCTGATGTACCAGATCACACGTACTAAAAATGGAGGGTTCGTTTTCGCTTCAAGAAAATTAATTCTGAACAACTCAATCAAACGAGTGCTATTGGCAAGCCACCACGCTAAACCAAAATAGATAAACAACACTTTTAACGATGCACCAATCACAGGCACTGGCGAAATAAAGATGTCTTTAACGAGCGCTTTAAAGCTACGAATTTGGAAGTAAACAAGATACTCAATGTTGAGCTTGGTTAATTCCCACTCTTGCTTAAATTGAGTTACGCCGTAGGGGCCAAAACCCGTTAGGCGCTCTTTATTAGCGGAATTCGTCTGCTCTAACAGGTGTTGCTTGCTCACATTCAAGCTATTCAAAGTGACGTAACTGGTTTGAACGGCAAACCATTGATCGGCGTCGTTGTTCGCTCTGTAGGCTTTTATCTGTTGCTCGAAGGTTTTGATTTCCTGCTTTTGAACTTGTAGCACTTCAGCGAGCAATATATTGACTTGGCGTCTGTCCGACGGTTCCATAAAGAGGGGGTCGGGTAACGAATCAATTCGATCATCGAGATCAACAGCAGAATCGGATACCTGCGGCTGAGATTGTAAGTCATATTCCAAGTTGGCATGACTAGGCCAAGAGAGAATGGCCAAAGTGAGGATTAAGAAGCGCGATAGTGAACGCATAAAAGTCTCTTAGAATTATGAGGTTAGGATTACTATAGTTAGATAATCTGACTTTGTGAAATCCAACCCCGTGTCGGGGGCGAGTACTTTATTCCTGTTTCGAGCGATTTTGTCATGAAATTGTCAGGGATTAGGCTAGTATTTGAGCATCTTTATTATGTCTTCTGTTGCGTTGATCGGGTTGGCTTTTACTGTGACCAATCAGCATACGATATATTCAATGGTTGGCATGATTTGGGACGTTATATACCGCCCATTATGGTGCGCTGTTCGATATTTTGTTTTTCCTTAAAATCGACGGTTTTACGGCGATAAATAGAAAACCAAAAATGTGAGTCAGTTCAAACTATGATTTGGCTAGGTTATCACTCACTTAATGGCCAGTAATTGCAATCAATACTTGCAGTTAAAGCCCTGAACAAGTAACGTTGCGGCGTTTTTCACATTAAAAAGGTAATGGCATTGATCTCCACAGCAAATATCACCCAACAATTCGGCGCTAAGCCACTTTTCGAAAATATTTCAGTTAAGTTCGGCGAAGGCAACCGCTACGGTTTAATCGGCGCGAATGGCTGTGGTAAATCGACGTTCATGAAGATCCTATCTGGTGAACTTGAGCCAAGTGCTGGTAACGTAAGCTACGATCCAAACGAGCGCGTTGCTAAGCTAAACCAAGACCAGTTTGCTTACGAAGAATTCACGGTAATCGACACGGTTATCATGGGTCACAAAGAGCTTTGGGCTATTAAGCAAGAGCGTGACCGCATTTACTCTTTGCCAGAAATGAGCGAAGAAGACGGCATGAAAGTGGCTGACCTTGAAGTTCAGTTCGCTGAAATGGACGGTTACATGGCAGAAGCTAAAGCTGGTGAGCTTCTTCTAGCGGTAGGTATTGAAGAATCAATGCACTTCGGTCTGATGAGCGAAGTAGCACCGGGTTGGAAACTTCGTGTTCTATTGTCTCAAGTACTGTTTGCAGACCCGCATATCATGCTTCTTGACGAACCAACGAACAACCTGGACATGGACACCATCAAGTGGTTGGAAGACACGCTAAACCAACGTAACTGCACAATGATCATCATTTCGCACGACCGTCACTTCCTAAACTCTGTTTGTACACACATGGCTGACCTTGATTACGGCGAACTTCGTCTATTCCCAGGTAACTACGATGAGTACATGACGGCTGCGACTCAAGCTCGTGAGCGTCTACTGTCTGACAACGCTAAGAAGAAAGCACAAATTGCTGAACTTCAAACGTTCGTATCTCGTTTCTCTGCTAACGCATCTAAAGCGAAGCAAGCAACGTCACGTGCTAAGCAGATCGATAAGATCCAACTAGACGAAGTTAAAGCGTCTAGCCGTCAAAACCCATTCATCCGTTTCGAACAGTCTAAAGAGCTATTCCGTAACGCACTTGTGGTTGAAAACCTATCTCAAGGTTTTGAAGAAGACCTATACAACAAGTTCGACGGTATTTTCGAAGTAGGTGAGCGTGTTGCTATCATCGGTGAGAACGGTGTGGGTAAAACAACACTACTTAACACACTAGCTGGCGCTCTTGAGCCTCGCACAGGTGAGTACAAGTGGTCTGAAAACTCAAACATCGGTTACTACGCTCAAGATCACGCACACGATTTCGAGACAGACATGAACTTGTTTGATTGGATGAGCCAATGGCGCCAAGAAGGCGAAGACGAGCAAGTTGTTCGTGGCTTCCTAGGTCGTATGCTATTTGGTCAAGACGACATTAAGAAATCTGTAAAGGTTATCTCTGGTGGTGAGCAAGGTCGTATGCTTCTTGGTAAAATCATGATGCATAAACCAAACATCCTGCTAATGGATGAGCCAACAAACCACATGGATATGGAATCTATCGAAGCGCTTAACTTGGCTCTTGAGAACTACAAAGGCACATTGTTCTTCGTATCTCACGACCGTGTATTCGTAGACTCGCTTGCAACTCGTATCCTTGAAATCAAAGATGGCAAGATCAACGATTTCCGCGGTACTTACGCTGAGTTCTTGAAAGCACGCGGCTAAGCTTTAAGTTAGCCTTAGTTTTCAACTCTATGCGTTGGAAATTAAGCTATAAATTGAAAATTAAAAACGCCGTCATACTAAAAAGCATGACGGCGTTTTTGTATCTAGCTAAGTTTCTATGTATTTATCCTTGATGGGTCACTAACTATTTACATCAGAACTTTACAATTAGAAGCGGTTAGTGAATCACCAATCAAACCTACGCTTTTTTCCGACTGCTGATTATTCACCTTTCACATCAAAGTCAATCTTGTCTGCACCCGTGAACACTTGGAAGCGTAAACCTTTAGCGCGAGCAATCGTAGTGATGCCGAACTTCTGCGCTAAATCTAAGCCCATTTGTGTAACGCCAGAGCGTGACAGTAGAACAGGGATTCCCATCTGCGCAACCTTAATCACCATCTCAGACGTTAAACGGCCTGTGGTGTAGAAGATCTTATCTTCACCTGTCTCTTTGTTAAGCCACATCTCACCAGCCAATGTATCAACGGCATTGTGTCGGCCAACATCTTCAACAAACGATAGAACCTTGTCGTCTTTGCAAACAGCACAGCCATGAACCGCACCCGCTTTCTTGTAGGTGTCGTTATAATGAGTCAGCGCTTCTAGAGCCGTATAGATTTCAGATTGCTTAATCTTGGTTTGAGGCACTTGGTAATCTTCCAATTGCTTCATCACGTTGCCATACATGGTACCTTGGCCACAGCCAGAGGTAACTGTCTTCTTCTTAAGCGCTTGCTCAAGTTGGCTCGTATCTTCTTTGGTGATAACCGCTGCTGAGCTGGTTTCCCAGTCGATGATGATTGATTCAACGGCTTCTGGATCAGAAAGGAAGCTTTGGTTTTTCAAATAACCCAAGACTAATGCTTCCGGGCGTGAACCCAATGTCATTAGAGTTACGATCTCTTTCCAGTTCAACATAACGGTAAGAGGGCGCTCGCACGCAATTTGTTTCGTTAGCTTTTCGCCATATTCATCAAACACTTCAACTTCGATGGTCTGAAGTGGGTTTTCACTGGTTTTTATTATGTTTGGTTTTACCACAGTCATTTCCTACTTAATGAGATAGCGATTTTATGAGATAAGAAGTCAACAAGAGCAATAAGGCTCTCATTCATTAATGCGCTAGTTTGTTGATTCGCTATGGCCTAGATTTCGATTATCGTTCTCGAACATGCCATAGATCTGTGAATACATAGCTCTGTGAAGAACATTAGCGAATTAGCTAAAGCAAATCTTATTCCAAAATAACGGGGATTGATGGAAACATGAAGCATTAGATTAAAATAGCGCAAAATATGAGAGTTCACCGGGTGGAGTTGTCTGAAATAACCAGTATCGACTAACGTTATAGTGACAACTTGATAACGAACGCTATAGATACGCTCTCGCAGTTAATCCGTATTGGCGTGTTTATTGCTTTATGGGGTGTATATGAATGCACACAGTACAAAATGTCCTAAGTGCATTCAGACCAAAGAAAATCAATTGGGTGAAGTATGTCTGAGATAAAAGAATTCAAAGAACAATATGAAAAAACAGAAGCAGCTTGGCCAATCGGTGTCCAAAGAATAGAGAAAGAGATCAAAACTGGCATTTGGGTAACAACTCAATGGGAACTCATCGGTTTTGAATTATCACCTGAACATGAAACCCCAGACGTATGTTTGCTTCAGTTGCACAAAGACGAACGTACCGACTACCGCTTCAATCTAAGCTCTCAGCAACCTAAGCTTTTCTTAGTGATGGATAATGTCGATTCAGGCGTTAAGCCCGTCATTCAGTTACTTACAGCATCACAAACCGTTGCAGGGCAATACATGGACGGTGACAACCAAGTCCTTTCATACGACATTCCGTTACCTGTACAAGCTTGGATGGAAGCGTTCATCGGTCGTCATGGTGAGTTATTAGAAGCAAGACGTAAGAAACGTAAAGGCGCGGGTCGATCAAATGGCAACTAACTTTTTTAGCCGTTGGTCTCAACGAAAGCTTGATGAATCAACCGACCAACCTTTAGAAGCGCAACAAACGCTTGAGGAAACTGAGCTTACTTCCGCAAAGACTTCGTCTGCTGCTTCATCTATAGACGCAGAAACATCGGAGTCATTAGAACGTGGAACTTTGGAAAAAGAGTCTCCAGAACACGCTGTCGATTCTCAAACTATTGACTCTCAGGAGATAGCATCAGAAACGACTGAAGACTTGTCTGTTGCTCAATTATTGGTGTCAGAAGCTTCAGAAAGCGTAAAAAAAGCGGCATTGCGTAAATTATTCCTCTCAGAAGAATTCAACGTTCGTGATGGTTTAGATGATTACGACGACGATTACAGTAATTTGAAGTCTCTTTCTGAAGGGGTTGCGGAAACCTTGCGTGATTGGGTTAAAGACAAAACGGAAGAAGAAACTGCGCCAGAAGAAGAGCAAATCATTGATAATAAAGACGAAGGTGAAGTTTTAGAAAATTCTGAAATCGATCTTGAGGTATCTGATAATAAACTTGAAACGTCAGAAAGTGCCGAAATAACCGAACAAGAAAAAGAACTGTATAAAAACACAGTATTGAATAATAACGCTACAATGTCAGACGAAGCAGACCTGAAAGAGGTGGGACAAAATATACCACACAAAGAATAGGTACATTTTGACTAAACACTCAATGAACCGCTTGCGACAAAATGTCCCAAGCGGTTTTTTTATACGCACAATAAACGTTATATAGAATTAAATCACTGAAATATAAGGCATATTAAATTGGCATGGCATTTGCAAAATAACGTTCATTATCAACTTTTTTGTAGATAGACGAGTTCACGGTCTGACGAACGACACACTGGCTAAAGGGTTAGTTGTTAACGGATTACTCAGCAAGTTCTCTCTCGCTTACTACAATAAAGGTTGAACAGATTATCCATGTCCAAAGATGGAACTGAGCAATGCTTAAACAATTATTAGAACAAGCAAATTCAAATAACGCTAAAGCAAGACTGTATGCATTTGAAAATACAGTTGAGTTAACAAATCTGATTCCACCTACTGTTAGCTACGAAAGCGGCGGTAATACACTTGTTATTGGTCCAACTGCGATCATTGAAAGTGCTGCGGCTCAATTACCTCAATTGACGAGCCTAACCTTATTGTCAACAGATGGCGAAAAGGGCACAAACCCAGAACTGTACTTCGCGAATTCGGTTCAAGTATCCGGTTTCCTTGGCACGTTTGAAGTTGTGATCGAAAACAAAGGCACATCAAGCAATCTAGCGAAAGTCGCGATTAATCACGATTGTTTCGATGTTGTTTTAGACCTATGTCTGAATAGCTGCATGACAGAAGAAGTACCTGTACCGGGTTATTACCCAGTAGGTCGTGGCTATCCAAAACTTGCTGAAGCACTGGAAGAGATTCCAACGCTTATGGGCACATTTGATAAGCCTAAGTTCTTCCGTCTCGACACTGACCTTTGCGCGCACAGTTCTCGTGGCGTAAAAGGCTGTGAGCGTTGTGTAGATGCTTGTCCTGCTGGCGCACTATCAAGTGAAGGCTCTGATAAGACGGGTCACAAGATTGAGATTAACCCTTACCTATGTCAAGGCGTTGGTACTTGTGCAACTAGTTGTCCTACAGAAGCGATTACCTATGCGCTGCCAAACCCTGATGACACTCAAAAGTTTATTGAACGTACGCTAGCTAATTATGAGCAAGCGGGCGGTCTGGATCCAATCGTACTTATCTGTAGCTCTCGTCATGAGACTTACAATGTAATGGCGCTAAAAGCACTGCCAGATAACGTGATTCCAATTGTCGTAGAAGAACTGCCATCTATTGGTATCGATACTTGGTTTGCAGCTTTAGTTAATGGCGCAACTCAGGTTCTGTTTGCCGCATCTCGCTTTATGCCAGAAACGATCATTCGTGTTCTAAATAACGAAGTAGGGATTGCTCAAGAACTACTAGATCAAATCGGTATTCCAAAAGAAACCATCGATATTCTGTACTTAGAATCTCTACGTGAATGTCCTCCAACACTTTGTGTGGATTCATTCGACCTTGCACTTGGCGATCTTCAAGGCAACAAGCGCCAACGTCTATTTACAGCACTTGATGCGATGTCTTCAGCTCGTATTCCTGTTGAAAATATTGTTGAGCTTCCGTCAAACGCACCTTACGGCAACGTTTCGTGTGATAGCAAAGATTGTACGTTATGTATGAGCTGTGTGGCTGTGTGTCCGACACGTGCACTTCATACCGACGGGGCTTCTCCATCACTTAAATTTGTAGAACAAGACTGTATTCAATGTGGCTTGTGTGAAAAGGCATGTCCTGAAAATGTTCTGACTCTTACGCCTCGTATGAACTGGGTAAAAGAAGAACGTCAAAAAGCAGTTGTGATTCATGAAGAGAAAGCTGCGGAATGTGTACGTTGCCATAAACCATTCGCACCTCAGTCTATGATTGACATGTTACAGAACAAGTTACGCGGTCACTCTCACTTTTCAGATGAAGCAGCGATTAATCGTATTGCTATGTGTGAAGACTGCCGTGTGGTGGATATGTTCGATTCAATGGCTCAAGACCCATTGAAACAATTGAAATACTAGGAGTTAGCCTTGGAAACGAATTTGGATCAGGCACAAGAACAGACACTAAGAACTGAGATCTATTTGGTTCTATCCGCACTGTTTCGCAGCGCACCTTCTGAAGAGGTGATCGACTTTCTAAAAACACTCGATATTGAAGCGTCTGAAAGCGCAATGCAAAAGGCTTGGATTGCCATTCAACAAGCGGCAACAGAATCAAACCGTGAAGCTCTTGAAGACGAATATCAAGATTTGTTCATCGGTATTGGGCGTGGAGAAGTCGTTCCATTTGGTTCTTGGCATCGCACTGGCGCCATGATGGAAAAACCATTGGCAGAGATTCGTCATGACTTAGAGCTTTTAGGCATTGAGCGTGACGATCAAGTGAAAGAGCCGGAAGATCATATCGCAGCACTGTGTGAAGTGATGGCGATGCTAACGGCTGAAGAAGAAGCACTGCAACAGGCGGTATTCAATAAGCACCTTGGCCCTTGGTTTAACTCTTTCACGCGTCAGCTTGAAGGGGCAGAAAGCGCGAACTTCTACAAATCGGCCGCTCAACTGTGTGAAGCATTCTTAACGTTAGAACAAGTGCGTTTTAGCGTGAATACAAAAAGCAGTAAGCACAAATTAAAGATTGATGTGAAAAACGTCACTGATTACGAGTAATCGAGCAGTACGCGATTATATCGATAGAGGGGCATTAAGCCTCCAAAAAAAGATCTACCGTAAGGTAAGGAAGCAATGATGAAAGATAATAAAGATATAAATACAAGCCGTAGGGATCTACTCAAAGGCTTGACGACTGCAGCCGTTGCTGGTGCCGTTGTCGCTGGTACAACTAAAGTGGCAACCGCTTCAGAAACTGTTGAAATTTCGAAAGAAGACGTGAAGAAGACAGGGTATCGTGAGACGCAACACATTCGCGATTACTACGACACACTTTAGGAGATAACGGATGAAACTTGTCAAACGCTCCGATAGTGTGAGCAAAGAAACCAATCAGCTAGGTGTGTCTCGACGTGCCTTCATGAAAAACACTTCATTAGCTGCTGGTGGCGCAGTGGTAGGCGCAAGTCTATTTGCACCAGGTATGATGAAGAAAGCACAGGCTAAATCAGTCGATCCAGAAGCGAAAACAGAAGTGAAACGTACTATCTGTTCTCACTGTTCTGTGGGTTGTGGTATCTACGCTGAAGTTCAAAATGGCGTATGGACAGGTCAAGAGCCTGCATTCGATCACCCATTCAACGCTGGTGGACACTGTGCGAAAGGTGCAGCACTTCGTGAGCACGGCCACGGTGAACGTCGTCTTAAGTACCCAATGAAATTGGAAGGAGGTAAGTGGAAGAAGCTTTCTTGGGAACAAGCGATTGAAGAGATCGGTAACAAAGCGCTAGAACTTCGTAAAGAGTCTGGCCCTGATTCAGTTTACTTCCTAGGTAGTGCGAAACACAGTAACGAGCAAGCTTATGCATTCCGTAAGATGGCTTCGCTTTGGGGCACCAACAACGTTGACCACCAAGCACGTATTTGTCACTCAACCACAGTAGCCGGTGTTGCGAACACTTGGGGTTACGGTGCAATGACAAACTCGTTCAATGACATGCACAACTGTAAATCGATGCTGTTCATTGGTTCAAACCCAGCAGAAGCTCACCCAGTAGCGATGCAACACATCTTGATCGCGAAAGAGAAGAACAACTGTAAGATCGTTGTTGCGGATCCTCGTCGTACGCGTACTGCTGCGAAATCAGATCACTACGTTTCTCTTCGTCCAGGTTCTGACGTTGCGTTTATCTGGGGTGTGTTATGGCACGTCTTTGCAAACCAATGGGAAGACAAAGAGTTCATTAAACAACGTGTATTCGGCATGGACGAGATCCGTGAAGAAGTCGCGAAGTGGAACCCAGCAGAAGTTGAACGCGTAACTGGTGTTAGTGAAAAAGACGTATACCACACCGCGAAACTACTTTCTGAAAACCGTCCGGGTTGTATCGTTTGGTGTATGGGTGGTACTCAGCACACGACTGGTAACAACAACACACGCGCTTACTGTGTACTTGAGCTTGCGCTAGGTAACATCGGTAAATCAGGCGGCGGTGCAAACATCTTCCGTGGTCACGATAACGTACAGGGCGCAACTGACCTTGGCGTACTGTCAGACACACTTCCAGGCTACTACGGCTTGTCTGAAGGTTCTTGGCGTCACTGGTCAAAAGTTTGGGATATCGACTTTGACTGGGTGAAAGGCCGTTTCGACGACAACGCATACGGCGGTCAAAAACCAATGAACAGTGCAGGTATTCCTGTATCTCGTTGGGTTGATGGCGTACTTGAAGACAAAGACAAGATTCGCCAACGCGAAAACATCCGTGCCATGTTCTACTGGGGTCACGCGGTGAACTCTCAGACTCGTGGTCCAGAGATGAAAAAAGCGATGCAGAAGCTGGATATGATGGTTATCGTTGACCCATACCCAACAGTTGCAGCAGTAATGAACGATCGTACTGACGGCGTTTACTTGCTTCCAGCAACCACTCAATTTGAAACCTACGGCAGTGTAACGGCATCAAACCGTTCTCTACAGTGGCGTGACAAGGTGGTTGATCCTCTGTTCGAATCTAAGCCTGACCACGAAATCATGTACCTTCTTTCTAAGAAGCTTGGTTTCTCTGATCAACTGTTCAAAAACATCCGTGTTGAGAACAACCAACCATTGATTGAAGACATCACACGTGAATTCAACAAAGGTATGTGGACGATCGGTTACACAGGTCAAAGCCCAGAGCGTTTGAAAGAGCACCAACAAAACTGGCACACATTCCACAAAACTACGCTTGCTGCAGAAGGCGGCCCAGCGAATGGCGAGACCTACGGTCTTCCTTGGCCATGTTGGGGCAACCCAGAGATGAAACACCCAGGTACGCATATCCTTTACGATACGTCTAAACCTGTCGCTGAAGGTGGTGGTAACTTCCGTACTCGTTTCGGTGTCGAGTTTGAAGGTCAAAGCCTACTGGCTGAAGACAGCTACTCAAAAGGCAGCGAAATCAAAGATGGCTACCCAGAATTTAGTGACAAACTGCTGAAACAACTGGGGTGGTGGGATGACCTAACAGCAGAAGAGAAAGCCTCTGCTGAAGGTAAAAACTGGAAGACTGACGTTTCTGGCGGCATTCAACGCGTGGCTATCAAGCACGGTTGTATTCCTTTTGGTAACGCGAAAGCGCGTGCGATTGTTTGGACATTCCCAGACCGCGTACCACTGCACCGTGAACCACTTTACACACCACGTCGTGACCTAGTTGCTGACTACCCAACATGGGATGACAAGGAAGCGATCTTCCGTGTTCCTACGTTGTACAAGTCAATCCAAGAGCAAGACAAGTCTGGTGAATACCCGATTATTCTTACTTCTGGTCGTCTGGTTGAGTACGAAGGTGGTGGTGAAGAAACCCGTTCGAACCCTTGGCTAGCAGAACTACAACAAGAGATGTTTGTTGAAGTGAACCCGAAAGATGCAAACGACATTGGCTTTAAAGATGGCGATGACGTTTGGGTTGAAGGTGCTGAGAAGGGCCGAATTAAGGTGAAAGCGATGGTAACTCGTCGTGTGAAACCGGGTCTGGCGTTCATCCCATTCCACTTCGGTGGTAAGTTCCAAGGCGAAGATTTGCGTTCTAAGTATCCAGAAGGCACTGATCCTTACGTTATTGGTGAAGCTGCTAACACAGCAACCACATACGGTTACGACCCTGTCACGTTGATGCAGGAAACGAAAGTAACCCTTTGTAATATTCGTAAAGCGTAAGGAGTCTTAAAATGGCTAGAATGAAATTTCTTTGTGACACCAAGCGTTGTATCGAATGTAACGGTTGTGTCACTGCATGTAAGAATGAAAATGATGATGCTCTGGAATGGGGTATTCAGCGTCGCCGCGTTGTAACACTGAACGATGGTGAACCGGGTGAAAACTCTATCTCAGTAGCATGTATGCACTGTACTGATGCACCTTGTATGGCAGTTTGCCCAGCAGACTGTTTTGAACATACAGAAGACGGCATCGTACTTCACAATAAAGATCTATGTATCGGTTGTGGCTACTGCTTGTTTGCTTGTCCGTTTGGCGCACCTCAATTCCCTAAACAGGAAGCATTTGGTGAGCGCGGTAAGATGGACAAATGTACATTCTGTGCTGGCGGCCCTGAAACAGAGCCAGGTTCTGTTGAAGAGCGTCAGAAGTACGGTGCGAACCGTATTGCTGAAGGCAAGCTGCCAATGTGTGCTTCGCTTTGTTCAACAAAAGCACTGCTAGCGGGTGACGCAGAGAAAGTTTCTGATGTTTTCCGTCAGCGTGTAGTTGAACGTGGTGCGAAAGGTGCAGGTTGGACAGACGGCAACGACCTTTCTTACGATGCGACTAAGAGCTAAGTAGGAGAGACGTATGCTTACAATGTTTAAGCGTCTCTTCCTTGTTGTGCTGCCGATGTTGGCAGCACTAACAATGCTTTCTCCTATGAGTCATGCATCTGAGACGAACTCATCACAAACTCAATCGAGCTCTGCTCAACGAGAAATCACACAGCTTGCTGGTGCCGATTTTTGGCGACAAGTAAGAAATGGAGAGGAAGGTTACACCACATCTCAATCTGCTGAGCACGGTGTATTGATCAGTACTCCGGGTCAAACGTGGTACATATTGAAAGAGAAGTGGATGTCACCAGCCGGTGCGGTCGCTATCTTTGGCAGTATTGCTTTTGTGACTTTGATGTACGTTGTGATTGGCCCGCTAATGCTAAGCGCGCCAAGAACGGGTCGTAAGATAAAACGTTGGTCGCGACTAGATCGTGCCTTGCACTGGAGCATGGCGTTTACCTTCTTAACACTGGCGTTCAGTGGTTTGATGTTGGTTTACGGTAAGCACTTCTTGAAACCTTATATCCCAACGGATCTATGGGGCTTCATCGTTCTACTGGCTAAGCAATACCATAACTACATCGGCCCAATTTTCTATGTGCTGTTGATGGCTGTTCTTATCAAGTGGTGGCGCAAGTCTATCTTCAAGATGGTCGATATCCAGTGGTTCATGAAACTGGGCGGTATGGTAGGGAAACATAAAGGTTCTCATCCATCTGCTGAGTTTTCGAACGCGGGTGAAAAAGCACTGTTCTGGCTATTGATTGTTATGGGTAGTGTCGCTGCGATCAGTGGTTTGGTTTTAGACTTCCCAATCTTCGGTCAAACCCGTCGAGATATGGAGCTTTCAAACCTAGTCCACATGTTGGCTGCTTTGATCCTTATCTGTGGTTTTGTGTTCCACATCTACATCGGCTTGTTCGGTATGGAAGGTGCACTAGAAGGCATGGTAACAGGCGAAGTTGATGAAACTTGGGCAAAAGAGCACCATGACCTTTGGTACAAAGAAGTGATGGAACAAGAGAAAAACGGCGTTGAACAAAGCGCTAACGCAGCAACAGAGAAAAGTGAAGGGGTGAATAAGAATGAACAAACCTCATAAAGGTATTTGGGTTGCTTACATCCTAAGCTGCTTTACACCATTTACTTGTCTTCTCTCTGGTGTAATTGCCATCATCTACGCAGGCTATCGTTTAGATAAAGGTGAAGACAGCGAAGTAGTGGATACCCATTACTACGGCTTGATTCGCTCGTTCTTCTTGAACCTGACGTTCTTTGTTGTGCTTATCGTGACCGTAGCAACCTCTAATGGCGTGTTGATCGGTGTTAACGATTACTGGTATCAAAACCACATTATCGATGACATCGCTTACTACATCCCGTATGTAGGCATGTTGTTTGGTGGTGTTGCGATTGTGGTTTGGTTTATTCGTATGTATCAAGGTATGCAGCGTTTAAGTCAAAACCTACCGCAAAACCCGACAACAGGTCCAAACTTGTAGTCGAGCATAGACTTACTAGATAGCGAATTATCTAGCACAATAGTCCTTTTGAAAGCCCAATGATTTCGGTCATTGGGCTTTTTGTTTCTAATCAGCAACAAAACTGAATGAAGCATGGTATTGACCGCTTCAATATGGTGCAACTCCCTTAATTGGTGCAATTCTTGTTTCCATTTTTACGCTTATTAAGAACCAAGAAAGTGCACTAATAAATTTATGCGCTATTAATCAATAATTTAAAAGTAAAACCTGTTGCACGAAAATTACCCTTCACACTTGGAACGCATCTTGCGTTCACTGTTGAGTCTTTAATTAATTACAACATTGAATCGCACGATATCAGTGCAAATCAGATAAAGCGAAGGAGAATGCTTTAATGAGTGAAACGGTGACTCAAGTTCATAGTGCAGTACAAACCCTTACCCAAAGTTCAGATACTTTATTCCTATTACTCGGTGCCATCATGGTTTTCTTGATGCACGCTGGCTTTGCTTTTCTAGAAGTCGGTACCGTTCGAAAGAAGAACCAAGTAAACGCGCTCGTTAAGATCCTGTCGGATTTTGGTGTCTCCGCCATTGCTTACTTCTTTATCGGTTACTGGGTTGCTTACGGTGCACACTTTTTTGCAGACGCAGAAACACTTTCGCAAGGCAACGGATATGAACTGGTTAAGTTCTTCTTCCTAATGACATTCGCTGCGGCAATCCCAGCGATCGTTTCAGGTGGTATCGCAGAGCGTGCACGTTTCTACCCAATTTTGATTGCGACACTGTTTACGGTTGGTTTCATCTATCCATTTTTTGAAGGCATCATTTGGAACGGCAACTTTGGATTCCAAGATTGGCTAGAAGGCCAGTTTGGTTATGGGTTCCATGACTTCGCAGGCTCTGTAGTGGTTCACGGCGTAGGTGGTTGGATTGCTTTGGTTGCGGTTTACTTCTTAGGGATGCGTAAAGGTCGAATCCGTGCAGGCAAACACACCAACTTCGCGCCATCGAATATCCCATTCTTAGCACTAGGCTCTTGGATCTTATGTGTCGGTTGGTTTGGCTTTAACGTGATGTCAGCTCAAGCAATCAACGGCATCAGCGGCCTAGTGGCGATGAACTCACTCATGGCCATGGTTGGCGGTATTCTTGCGGCTCTAATTGCAGGTAAAAATGACCCGGGCTTCATCCACAATGGTCCTTTGGCTGGTCTCGTCGCTATCTGTGCGGGCTCAGATTTGATGCACCCACTTGGCGCTTTGGTGACGGGCGGTGTGGCAGGTGCGCTGTTTGTTTACCTATTTACTTATATGCAAAACAAAACACAGATCGATGATGTACTGGGTGTATGGCCTCTACACGGCGTATGTGGTGCCTGGGGTGGCGTTGCTGCTGGTATCTTCGGCCAACAAGCTTTCTGGGGTCTAGGCGGCGTGAGCTTTGTTTCTCAGTTGATTGGTACAGTCGCAGGTGTTGCTGTTGCTTTCGTCGGCGCGTTAATCGTATACGGTGTGTTGAGCAAACTAACAGGCCTACGCTTAAGTGAAGAAGATGAATTCAACGGTGCGGATCTTTCTATCCATAAGATCTCTTCTATCAACGAAGACTAACGTTGTTCACTTGGTGGGGTAAAGCACATCAAGTAGACAACTGTTGAACAGAACTAAGCGGCTTCGGTCGCTTTTTTGTTTCTATGGATAGCAAAACAGAGAATTTGAGTAACAACAACCACAACTATCAAGCGAGTTATGTCACAAATAGCCAATGAATTCAGTTGCCTAAGACTATGGTCTAATCCCCAAAACTATTGTTGGAATTTGAACAGTGCTAAGCTGTTACAAAGTGACATATCTAAAAGGACGTTATATGCATTTCCCATATCGAAATATCGTAATTCTTACTGGCGCTGGCATCTCTGCAGAGTCGGGGATACAAACATTCCGAGCACAAGACGGGCTATGGGAAAACCACAAAATCGAAGATGTAGCGACGCCTGAAGGGTTCGCAAAAGATCCTGACTTGGTACAAGCCTTCTATAACAAGCGTCGTCACGGCCTGCAAAGTAAGAGCATTCAGCCCAATTCAGCCCACAAGGCGCTAGGAGAGCTAGAAGACAAGCTTGATGGCAAAGTTACCATCATTACTCAAAACATCGACAATTTGCACGAGAGAGGCGGTAGCAACAACATTATTCACATGCATGGTGAACTTTTAAAAGCGCGTTGCAGTGAATCCAATCAAGTTGTAGAGCACAAAGGCGATATTGAAACGGGTGAACTTTGTCATTGCTGCCAAATCCCTGCACAAATGCGTCCACATATTGTTTGGTTTGGCGAAATGCCACTAAGAATGGGCGACATTTATTCCGCACTGGAAGAAGCGGATCTGTTTATCTCTATCGGAACTTCAGGTGTTGTTTATCCAGCGGCAGGCTTTGTTCACGATGCGAAAATGCATGGTGCACATACTATCGAGATAAACCTCGAACCAAGTGCGGTTGAAAGTGAATTTGAAGAGAAGCGCTACGGCAAGGCGAGTATCGAGGTGCCTAAACTGGTTGGCGAGTTATTATGTACAGAGAAAGGTTCTTTAACGGCCTAAGCCTTGTCTTTAATAACACACATCAGTTTCTGAATCTGAAAAAATAAAGCGGCTTACGCCGCTTTATTTAATTAACTTCTTAACTAACAATAACTTAGTTGTTTACTTTAAGTTTTTGGAAGTACTCGTCATAAATAACGCTCGCTTCACCAACTTCATCTTGCCACACACCGTTATCCATCACTGATTGTGGTGGGAAAACGTTCTTGTCTTCAGCAAATTCTTTAGGAAGAAGAGGGTAAGCGGTTTTAACTGGTGTCGGGTAACCGATCTCTAGAGCAATTTTCGCAGCGTTCTCTGGGCGAAGAAGGAAGTCGATCATCTTATGAGCCGCTTCAGTGTTCTTAGCGCCTGCTGGAATTGCTAGGCTGTCCATCCAGAAGATAGCGCCTTTTTCTGGCCAGATAATGTCAATCGTTGCGCCTTCTTGGCGTGCCATGTAAGCAGAACCATTCCAAAGCATACCAAGAGACACTTCACCTGCTAGGTAAGGGTTCGCTGGGAAATCTGAGTTAAATACCAATACGTTTGGCATTAGCTTACGAAGTTCTTCGTAGGCTTCTTTGATTTCTTCAGGGTTAGTCGTGTTTGGAGAGTAGCCCAGTTTAGATAGAGCGATATGGAAAACCTCACGAGAGTCATCCATCATCATCAGTTGACCTTCCCACTGCGTATCCCACAGATCGCCCCAGTTTTTAACTGAAGACTTGTCTAGCATGTCTGAGTTGATACCAATACCCGTCGCACCCCAGATGTATGGGATTGAGTAGTTGTTATTTGGGTCAAATGGCTTATCTAAGTAATTTGGATCCAAATCTGCAAAGTGGCTTAGCTTGGTTTTATCAAGCTCTTGAAGCATGCCTTCTTTACGCATCTTAGAAACGAAGTAAGTAGAAGGAACCACTAAGTCGTAACCCGTACCTTGAGTTTTTAACTTAGCGTACATGCTTTCGTTAGACTCATAAGTTGAGTAGTAGACTTTAATGCCCGTCTCTTCTGTGAAGTCTTCTAGTACTTCATTTGGAATATATTCAGACCAGTTGTAAAAATACAGTTCTTGGTCAGCTGCGAAAGAGGGTGTAGAAAGTAAAGTAGCAGCACACAATGCGCCGGTATACAGTGTTTTTTTCATTACTGTTCCGTTCATTTGTTTGATTTGGAGCTGGGTAGTGAACCCAAGGTAAAGGATTTCGAAAAATCGCGCTATATTATAGCAGTGAAAAAATAAAATAGGCAGCCTAAGCTGCCTATTCATTGATATTCTTATTTTTAACTTGTTGATTATCTACATCGTCTTGTTAAGTAAACCTGCTACTTACTCGCGGTTAGATAATAAGCTAAGTTACTGGCCTGCTTTAAGTTTCATGAAGTAATCTTCGTACTTCACTGTCTTATCACCAACCGCGGCTTGCCATTCAACACGGTCAAGATCTTCTTGCGATGGGAACAGCGCTGGGCTGTCTTTAAACTTCTCATTAGACGCTTTAACTGCAGTTAGGTAGCCTGTGTCACGAGAAATTTGCTCAGCGATTTCAGGGCGAAGTAGGAAGTCGATCATCTTGTGAGCCGATTCTACGTTTGTTGCGCCAGAGCTGATTGCAAAGTTATCAACCCAACCGATACCGCCTTCTTTAGGGAAAACCAGTTTGATTGGTAGACCTTCGTTTTGCGCTGCAGCAGCAGAACCGTTCCACAGCATACCAAGACCCACTTCACCAGACATGTAAGGCGCGCCTGGGTTGTCTGAGTTAAATACTAGAACGTTTGGCATAAGCTTTTGTAGCTCAGCGTACGCTTCGTCGATCTCTTTTTCGTTGGTTGTGTTACCAGAGTAACCTAACTTACGCAGTGCGATGTGGAACACTTCACGAGTGTCGTCCATCATCATCAGTTGACCTTCAAGCTCTGGCTTCCATAGATCAGCCCAGCTTTGGAAATCTTCTGGATCGTACATGTCAGTGTTAACAGCAAGACCTGTGATCGCAACTACGTGTGGAATAGAGTAGTCGTTGCTTGGGTCGTACGGCTTATCTAGATAGTTAGTATCTAGATTCTTGAAGTTGTTCAGCTTAGTTTTGTCGATCTTTTGTAGCATACCTTCGTCACGCATCTTAGATACGAAGTAAGTCGACGGCACAACTAGGTCATAGCCTTTGTTGTGTGTTTTTAGCTTTGCGTACAGGGTTTCGTTCGACTCGTAAGTCGAGTAGATCACCTTGATACCAGTTTCATCAGTGAACTGTTCTAGAATCTCACTGTTGATGTAAGGTCCCCAATTCATGAATACCAATTCTTTGTTATCTTTTGCAAATGATGGTGCAGATAACATTGAAAGCGCACATGCACTACCAGCTAATAGAGTAGCCCATTTTTTCATTGACGTTAGCTCCAAACTAAACGTTGCCCGAAGGCAGTAGATAGAAAAACAGAATGGCAATTTACCATTCTGTTTATGATTAACACTTTTTTTGAACTTGAAGTCTCTTAACTTCTTAATCAAGCCAGTCTCTATATAGAGTAGGAGACTTACTTGATTTTTTCTCTCGCTAATGACTGAGAAATGATCACCAGTATTAACGACACCACTAACATCACTGTTGCTAGGGCGTTTACCTCAGGAGAGATACCCACTTTAACCATTGAGTAAATCTTCAGTGGTAAGATTTCATACGTTGGGCCGGTTACGAAAGAGCTGATGATCACATCGTCCAAAGACAGAGTGAAGCTCAATAACCAACCCGCAGCAACCGCTGGCTTAGCAAGAGGTAGAATGATCTGCTTTAGAATCGTCCATTCACTTGCACCTAAGTCTTTTGCGGCTTCTAGCATCTTCACATCAAAGCCATTCAAGCGACTGTATACCGTTACTACAACAAACGGTAGACAGAAAGTAATGTGAGCAGCAAGTAGGGTAAAGAACCCAAGTTGAACACCCATTACCAAGAATAGCGCAAGAAGCGAAATCGCCATTACGATATCTGGAGACATCATTACGATGAACAGCATGCCATTTACGATGCCTTTACCTTTAAATTGGTAACGGAATAGGGCTACTGCTGTAAGGCTCCCGACAATCGTTGCGGCTGTTGCTGAGAACACCGCTACGTTGATCGAGTGCCACGCAGCCTGCATTAGGCTGTCGTTGTTAATAAGCGCGTCATACCATTTAGTGGTGAAGCCACCCCATTTCATACCAAACTTATTGGCATTAAACGAGTTAGCGATCAATACGATAATAGGTAGGTATAGAAAGGCGTATACCAGCGCCATAAAGCTGAACTTAACTGTGCGCCCCATTAGTCTAGCTCCACTTTCTTGTTCAATAGCTTACCTGCTCGGTAGTAGGCATACAGCATCACAGCCATTGCCATGGTCAGTGCGATACTCGTCGCTGCGCCAAACGGCCAGTCTCGAGCGTTGAGCACTTGGCTCTTAATCACGTTACCAATCAATAGGTTCTTAGCTCCGCCTAATAGGTCAGAGATGTAGAACATACCTAACGCTGGCAGTAGCACTAACAAACAGCCGCCAATAATGCCCGGCATTGTTAGTGGTAGTACCACTTTCAATAGCGTTTGCAGTTTGTTCGCACCTAAATCTTTAGCCGCTTCTAAATACGTATCGTCCAGTTTTTCAATCGCTGAATACAGCGGCAGAATCATAAACGGAAGTAGGATGTACACTAAACCGATCATTACTGCGGTTTCTGAGTACATGATACGTAGCGGTTTATCAATGATATCTAACGCTAACAAGCTTTTGTTCAAGACACCTTGCGTACCCAGTACAATTTTTAATCCGTATGTACGAATCAAAGAGTTCGTCCAGAATGGTACTATCACTAGGAACAACATGATTGGACGCCACTTCGCCGGCATTTTTGCCACGATGTAAGCGAATGGGTAACCAATAATCAAACAAAGTAGGGTTGCGACAATTGCCATATAGAAAGAGTGCATCAACACTTTAAAATACAGCGGGTCAGCCAAACGCACGTAGTTATCGAGAGTGAAGGTCATCTCGATCAAGTTCGCTTCATCACGAGTTAAGAAGCTAGTACCAATGATCATGATGTTTGGAATCATCACGAACAACACTAACCAACCTGTGATTAAAGCAACAATTGCGTTTTGTAAATTAAACTTCTTGCTCATCTTCTAATACCACTTCCCAGCTCTCAACCCAAGTTACTGCAACTTTTTGGCCCAGTGAGTGATCAACATCAGGGTCATCTTCGTTGAAGAATTCGCTAACCATGACACGCATACCAGATTCAAGTTCTACGACTGAATCTAATGTCATGCCTTTATAGGTTCGCTCGACAATATGGCCAACAATACCGCGTTGCTCAGACTCTTTAATTTCTTCGATACGAAGATCTTCAGGGCGAAGCAATACTTGCAGTTTTTGACCCGGTGTGACGTCTTTATCGTGATAGATAATGGACTCTTCACCTTCGATTGTCGCAACAATGCGTTTTTCATCTTGACGAGATTTCGCTGTCGCTTCGAATACGTTAATTTCACCAATGAAACGCGCTACAAATAGGTTCTTAGGCTCTTCGTAGATCTCTCTTGGTGTTCCGTCTTGTTCAATCACGCCATCACGCATAACAATAATACGGTCAGACATAGACAGCGCTTCTTCTTGGTCATGCGTTACAAAAATGAACGTGATACCAAGTTGGCGTTGTAATTGTTTCAGCTCGATTTGCATCTGTTTACGCAGTTTGTAATCCAGAGCAGATAGAGATTCATCCAACAAAAGAACTTTAGGCTTATTAACGACAGCACGAGCGATTGCAATACGTTGCTGTTGACCACCAGATAGCTGGTGTGGCTTTCGTTGTGCCATTTGTTCTAGGCGCACCATTTTCAAAGCATCCATTACACGAGGTTCAACCTCGCTGTTTGGAACTTTCTGCATGCGTAAGCCAAATGCCACATTGTCGAAAACGGTCATATGTGGGAATAGGGCATAGCTTTGGAATACAGTGTTTACATGCCTTTGTTCAGCAGGAACTTGGGTTACGTTTTGTTCAGCTAATAGTATTTGACCACTATCTGCCGTTTCAAAACCCGCAATCATTCTTAGCACGGTTGTTTTACCACAACCTGATGGGCCTAAAATCGTGAGAAACTCACCATGATTTACGTTTAAATCCAGATTGCCGATGACTTCCTTACCATCGAAACTTTTACTGATGCCAGTTAGCTGTACTACTGGCTTTCCTACTGATTTTTTAGCGTTCAACGTCTGTTTTTCTCCACCTTGGTTCTATTTGAGACCTGTTGCTATACACCTTTAAGGCGCGCATCATAATCACCAAAAACGTGAATTCAAAGCATTTTTTACCTTTCGAAGATAAAAAATTTCGCAGGTAAAAGTAAACATCCTTTACCATACTGTTATTTACTGGGATTACACCCCAACAAGTGTCTAATTATTAACCATCAAGACGCAAAAGCAAGCCTTGTTACAGATTCATATTTTAGTTTGTATCCGACATATGAGTATAATGAAGGTAATTTTTTATCAATAAGTTAGGTGGCTTCGCTTAATCGGCACACCTAGGTATCAATATGAACAACGACATCGAAAAAGATTTTAATTTGGGCGGTAGTATCAACCGTGCACTTTCTGGCGATTATGAGCTCAAAGCAACGGCTGTATTCCAAGAAGCTTGGAAACATACGATAAGTCACTTTCTTTCGTTTTCCCCAGCGATTATTGCTTTGATGTTTGTGCAGCTCGCTATCTTTTATATCGCACTAAAACTACAGCTTGGTGATCCTGCGGTTATCTTAGATGCAGTTATCGACCCAGAGTCGTTTACGCCACAAATCGTTGAATCGATTTTTATCGCGAACTTTAGCTATGAAGTGATCAGTGCGCCTATCTATGCGGGTATCTGTTTAATGGCAATGAGTCACGCCGCTGGCCTACAAACCAAAGTACGCCACATCGGTAAAGGTTTGCAGTTTACGGTTCCGGTTATTCTAGTGACTTTGTTTAGCCTAATGCTTCAAGGCATCGCAGGTATGATTCTGCCGTTCTTGTCTATCTACTTCTCACTGGCGTTCAGCCATTCGATTCTGCTGATTTGTGATAAGAAAGTGCCGCCAATGCAATCGCTGCTGCTTTCTCTGCGTGCTGTCAACAAAAAAATCTTCACCGTTGCTTCTATCTACCTATTAGTAATGCTGATGTTCATCGTCGCGGCAATGATGTACGGCATTGGCCTTATCTTCGTTTTACCTTTATTCTTCCACGTGAAAGGGATTCTTTACCGCGAGATGTTTGGCATTAAACTCAAACTGATCGCGTCAGACAGACCAAAGAGCGACGACGACCACAACGGTAGCAACAATAAAGACCCACAGGTATTCGATGCATAACAACTCTAAATTAAGCGCAAGTAAATCACTTGCGCTAAAAGTGACAGCATTAGCCTTAGTTGGCTCGATCTCGTTAGTTGGCCCAATGCTTTACCAACAAGAAGAAGAGCGCAGGCGAGCGGGGCAAAAGGCTTCAGACTCAGAGCAAAACTTTGGTGACTTGACCGTCTCTTCTGATAAGCCAGATTTCGCAGCGATTGAAGATGTAAATAAAAAGAAAGACACCTTCTTTTCTTATCTTCGCCCAAGTATCAACATCGAAAACAAGCGAATCACCAAAGAACGTGCGTTTCTAACCAAGCTTTCAGAGACGGGGTTGAACAATGTTGACTCTGAAGACGCGTCATACGCAAAGAGACTAGGGAAGCTGTATAGCCTGCCTGTACCTTCATCGGGCTTAGATGACGCTTGGCTGAAAGAAATGTTGAATCGTGTAAACGTGCTACCTGAAGCGCTTGTGTTAACTCAGGCGGCCAATGAATCAGCTTGGGGTACATCTCGTTTCGCCACTAAAGCAAATAACTATTTTGGACATTGGTGTTATACCAAAGGTTGTGGCCTTGTTCCGCTACAACGTAACGAAGGTAGCTCGCATGAAGTCGCCACATTCTCTTCAAGCCAAGAATCCGTACATCGTTACTTCATGAACCTTAATCGTAATCGTGCTTACGCCGATCTAAGAGCGATTCGTGCAAAACTTGCTGCCCAAGGTGATGATCTTTTAACAACCGCAACGGCGACAGAGCTCACCAATGGCTTGTTAAAATATTCTGAGCGAGGTTCCGACTATGTGACTGATTTACAAGCTATGATCCGTCACAACGAGGTATACTGGAAAAAGTAACTCATTTTGATACCAACTTGGTTGCCTTCGATAGTCGGCTTATACCAGTAATATTACAAAAAGAGCAGCTCATTGGCTGCTCTTTCTATTTATAAACGCTCAACTTCGACAAGATTATAATAATGAAAAAGACAGCACTCGCTTTATTAGCCTCATTAAGCCTTGGGGTTTCTCTTCCTGCTTCAGCGCAAGAATACATGTTCACGTATTCTAAGCTTTATACTCAGCTGAAAAACAACACCAAAGAAGGGCATGATGATGTCAAAGTTGCGGTCTTCTTTGTTGATCAACAAGCTCAGCAAACCTGTCACATCAGCAAAGCTTGGATGGAAAAAGAAGAGCACTACGAAGAGCTAAAAGTCTCTCCGGCCAATGAACTGCTTCTACCGGTAGATCAAAACCTACGCTCAGCAAACCCTCTTATCTTTGTACAAACTCAAGAACAGGAATGTGCGTATTCTTTTGTGGTGATGACTCAAGAGCCTTTAGCTGGCACAGTAGAAGTTGCACAGATAGAAAACCTATTGCCACAGATGCAGGCGATGCTTGAAGACGTCAGCGGTATGTTCTCTGGTTGGTTCACGCCAGATATCCAAGGGTTAACGCTAGAGTTCGCTAATAAGCTGGAAGGCAACATCGAGCTTTCAAATGGCAAGCAACTACCAATCAAAGAAGGACGTGCGAAATTCACCTTAGAAGAACTGAATGGAAGTGACAGCATCACGTTGCCAGAACCAACAGTTCGCGTACTGCCGTACATTCCCGCGCAATAATTTTTAACAGAATCATTGTTAGTGAAGTAAAAGCTTAGCGAAATCATCCCCCTAAGTTTTTGCGACATATCTTAAAGCAGCCTCATCGAATAAGATCAGGCTGCTTTTCTTTATCTATGATACCAACCGAGAGCTTGTGAAGCCGCGTTTCTCTGCCGTTTAGGCGCTTATCGAACAATAAAAGCAGAATCTTTCTATTACTCAGCTTGTTTATCCGGCCGTTACTATTTCAACATCAAATAAAAATCCGTATAATCCACGCCCTAAAACAGTCCCACTAGCAATCTACAGTCGGTAATACGACGGTGTGAGAGTCGCAATGAACCAAAACGATAATAGAAAAGAAACACTTGAATTCAACAAACTTCAGAAACGTCTGAGAAGAAATGTTGGAAATGCCATCATCGACTACAACATGATCGAAGAGAATGACGTAGTAATGGCATGTATTAGTGGCGGTAAAGATTCATTTGCGATGTTAGATATTTTGCTACGTTTACGTGAAGCAGCACCGATCAAATTTGATGTTGTGGCAGTAAACCTAGATCAAAAACAACCTGGGTTCCCTGAACACATTCTTCCTGAGTACTTTGAAACGCTGAACATTCCTTACTACATCGTAGATAAAGACACGTATTCAGTGGTTAAAGAGAAAGTGCCAGAAGGTAAAACAACGTGTGGCCTATGTTCTCGTCTTCGTCGTGGTACTTTGTACTCATTCGCAGAGAAGATTGGTGCAACTAAGATCGCTCTGGGTCACCACCTAGACGACATCGTTGAGACCATGTTCCTAAACATGTTCCACGGTGCGCGCTTAAAGGCTATGCCACCAAAGCTTCGTTCAGATGATGGTCGTAACGTTGTTATTCGTCCACTGACTTACTGTCGTGAAACGGACCTAATCAAATACGCAGAACATAAAGAGTTCCCAATCATTCCTTGTAACCTATGTGGCTCTCAAGAGAATCTACAGCGTCAGAACATTAAAGCGATGCTAATTGATTGGGATAAGAAAACGCCAGGTCGTGTTGAGAAGATCTTCAAGTCAATCCAGAACGTAAGTCCAAGCCAACTGGCTGACCGCGAGCTGTTTGACTTCGTGAACCTTCCGCTAGACCGTAGTGAAGACCGCAAAGCGTACGAATTCGAAGAAGCTGAAATTTCATCTTCTAACATCGATGAGTCAATGTTCATCGACGTAACGAACGTATAATAAGAATAATCGTTGTAGAGCAATAGATGCGCCTACAACAGACAAACAAAAACGCCTCAAGCAATGCTTGAGGCGTTTTTTTATAAGTTAAACTATCCCTGACCTAACCTTTCGAAAGGTTAGGGTCTAGTGGGCTGACGTAACCAGACGGTTTAAGAGCCAACACATCACAGTTAATCTTATCGATAACATGTTCCGCGGTATTACCAATAAACACGGCAGACAAGCCAGTACGACCCGTTGTACCCAGAATCACCATCGCAGCGTTATTTTCAGAAGCGACGCGAGGAATAACATCTTCTGGCAAGCCTTGTTCAACCACAGTTTGTTCTTCACACATACCGTGCTTCTGGCGCAATGCTTTCATTGCCGTTAAGTGATGGCCACGAACCGCATCGGTATAAGACGTTGGATCAAACTCTGGCAGTTCAATGGTAATATTCGCAGGTGTCACAGGGTAGGCATTCACCAAGAACGGTTCCGCATCCAAACGACCGGTGATCTCTAGCAATCTGTCGACCATCGTATCGTTAAGCTCTAAATGAGCTTCTGTTTCAGAACCTACATGAACTGAAGCAAAAATCTTCGCGTGATCTGGCCAGAAATCGTTTTTAACCAATAGCACTGGGCTAGGGCACTTTCTCAACAGATGCCAATCGGTTGGAGTGAAGATGACAGATTCCAAAGTATCGTGTTTACGCGTACCTTTGATTAAGATGTCGTGCTCACCACTGTAAACCTCGGCAATGATCGCTTCGTATGGGCGGTTATGCCAAACCACTTGTACATTAAATTCAATAGAATCATCTAGGTAAGGTTCTGCGACTTTATTCATCCAAATTTCGCGTTGATGAATTACGCCTTTGCGCATTGCGTCTCTTTCATCGATAGAGAGCATAGATGTCATTTCATACGAGAAGTCGTATATCGACAAAAAGAAAGTGATGTGGCTTGTTGAGGTGCTTTTCTTAGCAAGTTGGATAGCACGAACTAGAGCAGGTTGCTCATCGTGATTAATGTCTGCGACAACTAAAATTTTGTTATAGATACTCATAACTAAGCCTACTTTTCAGACCGAACATATAAATAATGTAGCGTAGTTATGGAGAGATTAAGAGAAATATAAGAGGTTTTAAGAGAGAAACATGATGTAGCTCATTATTGAACTACATCATTGATATCTAGACTATTCTTTTGAAACGCCAGCAAGTTCCATCAACGCATCGTGATCTTCGATAGTGATATATTTGCCTTTAACGCTCAAGATGTCTGCTTTTTGGAAACGGCCTAGAAGACGGCTAATTGTTTCAACAGTCAAACCAAGGTAGTTACCAATATCGCCACGAGTCATCGTTAGGCGGAACTCACGCGGGCTGAAGCCACGTTGAGAGAAGCGAGTAGAAAGGTTGTAAAGGAATGCAGCAAGGCGCTCTTCCGCGTTCTTCTTAGAAAGAAGCAGAATCATTTCTTGGTCACCTTTAATCTCATTACTCATCAGGCGCATAATTTGCTGACGCAATTTAGGCATTTTTCCTGATAGGTCATCAAGAATCTCATATGGGATTTCACATACCATAGAAGTTTCTAGCGCTTGTGCGAAACTAGGGTGTTGGTCACCAGTAATCGCATCGAAGCCAACAAGATCGCCCGCTAGGTGGAACGCAGTAATCTGCTCATCACCTTGCTCAGTAATCGTGTAGCTCTTGATCGTTCCAGAGCGAATAGCATATAGAGATTTAAGCTCGTCACCGGCTTTAAATAACTCTTGGCCTTTTTGAATAGGCTTTTTTCTCTCAATGATCTGATCAAGTTGATCGAGTTCAGATTCATTCAAAGTAAACGGAATACAGAGCTGGCTAATACTACAATCCTGGCAATGGATCGCACAGCCACCAGACTGAACACGTTTCGTCACAGGCTTTTCAGAAATCATAACAATCTTTCACTATTTGATATACGTCAATATTTTAGCATTCCTTTATCCAGTTGGGTAGTAAAAAAACCGGATTTAAAGATTACCTATACGGTATAAATAATGAGCTGCAATGCCATATATCCGGTATAGAAACCGTAAAGGAGGATTAAAATTGCGCCTAATTGGCGAAATAAGTCAGCTTGTTGCAGTTTTTTGAGGAAATTAGCGCCCATGCCTACTGTGAGCATTGCTGGAAGCGTACCTAAACCGAAAGCAAGCATAATACCTGCACCGTTGTACCAACTTCCTGATACGGCCGCCCACGTAAGCATTGAGTAAACTAAGCCACATGGTAGCCAACCCCAAATAAAGCCAAACGGCAAAGCATGGCTAGGGTGCTTCAAGGGTAGAAATGATTTACCTAAAGGAGAGATATAGCGCCATAGTTTCTGCCCGACTTTTTCAAAGAACAACAAGCCGAACCACCATTTACCGATATACAAACCTAAGACGATCATAAAGCCAGCTGCAAATAATCGCAGCCAACCTAGCAGAGCGTTAAAATCGCTTAGCTGACCTATCGAAGAGATTGCACCGCCAATCACACCGCCAATCACGGCATAACTTAGCAAGCGCCCTAGGTTATAAAGTAGGGGAATAACAGGGGAAGGTTTACTGTTGCCAATCGAAAGAAGCGACGCAATACCACCACACATTCCCATGCAATGGCCTGCGCCGATCAATCCAACAACAAAGGCTCCGATCCAATCAGGCGTCATCGTTCTTTTTGTCTACGTTAGTTTGGCTTTCGCTGTTAGCTTTCTCATTCTTGACAGGTTTACTATCAGAATGGTTGTGAGCCTTTTCGTCTTCATCAAACAGTATATTGTGACCTTGACGTTCTAGGTCTTCAAACTGTTCGCTCTTCACCGCCCATAGAAAAATACCAACAGCGATGCACACCAGTACAATCGCAATGGGGATCAGGATGTATAAACTTTCCATTATTTACCTTGCTCTTTTAAAAGCCTTAACGAGTTAGACACAACAATAATAGAGCTGGCAGACATGCCCACAACGGCAATGTATGGAGCAACCAAACCCGCGACAGCCAATGGAAGGATAAGTAAGTTATATCCTAATGACCAAGCTAGGTTTTCACGAATTATCTTACGTGTTTTTAACGCCAAAGTACGCGACTTAAGTAATCTATCGAGCTTATCACCCAGTAACACCATATCTGCAGAGGCTTTCGCCACATCGGTACCGCCGCCCATAGCAACTGAAAGGTGAGCACCCGCAAGAATAGGGGCATCGTTAATACCATCGCCAACCATCATTGTGATGTCACTTGCATCTCGAGAATTCAGGTAAGCAAGTTTATCTTCAGGTTTCGCGTTAGCAACAATATCAGTAATACCGATCTCTTCAGCAACAGGCTTCGCGTTAATCAAAGAGTCGCCAGTCAGCAGAGTTGTTTTGATGCCCGCTTCTTTAAATTGCTTAATAAACTCGATGCTTTCTTTACGAATGGGATCTTCATAAGTGAACGTCGCGATATGACGACCCGCCATCGACAAGTAAATACCGTTACTTTCCGATGGTTGAGCTTCACCTAAAATGAATTCGCTACTACCAATCGCAACTTCTTGGCCGTTCCACTCACCAGTGATGCCTGAACCAATTACGTTATTGACAGACTCTACTTCGATATCATCTGAAATATGAGTCTTAAACGCTTTAGCGATAGGGTGGTTAGCGTGTTGTTCCAGGCTCGCCGCTACTTTGAGACAAGTGTCTTTATCAAGTTCAGCGAAGGTTTCAACTTGGCTGATACGAATATCACCCTCAGTCAATGTGCCTGTTTTATCGATGATCAAGTGATTTACTTTGCACAAGGTTTCGAATACGTGGCCTTTGCGCAGCAAAATACCGAAGTTACCCATGCGAGACGTTGAGCAAGTAATCGCCGTCGGTGTTGCAAGTGACAGAGCACAGGGACAAGTCGCAACGAGTACAGACAACATGATCCAGAAAGCGTCTTCTGGTCGTGTTTGGTGCCAGTAGAACCAAGTACCAAATGAGATGATTAAGATCACCGCAACAAAGTATCGAGCCACGACATCGGCAATTTCTGCAATACGAGGTTTAGACAGTTGTGCTTCATCTTGCAGGCGAACGATATTGGAAATAACCGAATCCGCTTTTGACGTCATTACTTCCAATTCAAATGATTCATCACCATTCAATGTGCCAGCGAAGACGGTATCGCCTTCGTTTTTGACCACATGGATAGATTCGCCAGTCAGCATCGATTCATCGATATGAATTCTGCCAGACAATACTTTGCCATCGGCAGGAATGTGTTCACCCGGTAGCACGCGAATTTGGTCGCCAACTTTTAAGGTTTTTACCGGAACTTGTTCGCCATCTAACGTTGTTGCCATAGCAGGAACAAGCTTAAGCAGGTTACCACTAGCGGCGGCTGCTTTACGACGAGCGCGCATTTCAAGGAAACGACCAAGCAGTAGGAAGAAGGTAAACATCGAGATAGATTCGAAGAAGACTTCACCTTTTTCAGTCACCGTTGCGACCAAACTTGCAACGTAAGCAAACAACAGAGCGATCGATACAGGTACATCCATACCCAATGTTCGACCTTTGAGACTACGCCACGCATTGATATAGAAAGGCAATGCAGAGTAGAGCAGAACCGGCGTTGCGAAGATTAAGCTCACCCAACGGAAGTAGCTTTTGAATTCGGGTTCAAGGTTACCAAAGACTTCAAGATAAAGCGCC
Source organism: Vibrio sp. 10N.222.52.B7 (assembly GCF_041474275.1). Classification (NCBI taxonomy): domain Bacteria; kingdom Pseudomonadati; phylum Pseudomonadota; class Gammaproteobacteria; order Vibrionales; family Vibrionaceae; genus Vibrio; species Vibrio sp. 10N.222.52.B7. Next base: position 88,397 of record NZ_JBFRTU010000046.1, read on the forward strand.
ACAGCCAGCATCATGACCTGCATGGTTGCTAAACCAGCAATACCAAGACGATAGAGATAATTCTTCATCGAACGATGATAGGCGGCTTCTTGTTGATCAGCCTCAAAAGGTGCGGCTTTGTAGCCTAGGGTATGGATTGAAGACAACAGCTCGCTCAGTTTCGTCTGAGTGTTGTCCCAACTGAGCAGGGCGCGGTTAGTCGTGGTATTAACACGAATACTAACAACCCCTAACTTTGAAGAGACTTGCTTCTCAATAAGCCATGCACAAGCAGCACAAGAGACACCTTCTAGTGACAATGTCACTTCAGAGGTGTTTTCAGAGTTACGGACGAACTCCAATTGAACATCTTCGTTGTCGTAATGACTGAGTGCCAGAAGTTGCTCTGGCACGAGATCCGCTTTTTCAGCTGGAGCGGTACGATATTGGTAGTAAGAGACCAAACCGCTATCAACGATTGTCTGGGCTACGGTTTCGCAACCCGGACAACACATAGGTCGCACCGATCCTAAGATTTCTACTTTAAAATCCGTTTCCGCTGGTACATCTTCACCGCAGTGATAACAGGATTCACACATAAGCTTTAGTTCGTTAGTTGAGTAGGAGTATCAATAGGGAAGTTCATGCGACCTTGCACTAACCATTCAGAATCATGCGGAGAAAGCTCAATAAACCATGGACCTTGCATTTCATGGTCCAGAGTCAACGTGTAGTTGCCTCTCGCATCAGCGGTCAGTAGCTGAGTAAAATCACGGTCAGGCAGCGTTCGGTGCACGAACATTGCGCTAATAGCAGGGAAGTGGTCTAGCTTGCCTTTGTCTAGGGTAATGATAACTGAGTTACCTTTCTCGCTAACTGAAGCTGACAGGCCAAGCTCTTTAGCAACATTTACTTTCGAAATGTCGACATTAATACCTTTACCTTTTTTATAGTAATCTTCAGTGACAACGTTAACTGAATGGTTGGTAAGTATCGCGACTCGAACCAATGTCAGCATAGAAACGCCAACGGTTAGGAAGATCAAAAACCACGGCCAAAACTGCTTATACCAAGGTTGTTCCATATTATTATTCTCAATATATACAATGAAATAAAACTAATTTTTACAAACACTTAAGGTTATAACTGTAAAAGAAAGACAGCCCCTTAAGAAGGGGCTGTTATTATTATGTTACTCTTTATCTGAGTTGCTGAGGCTCCAGACGTAGGCAGAGACGAGCTGAACCTTATCCTCACCGAGGATGTCCTTCCAAGCCGGCATTACACCAGAACGTCCGTACATGACTGTTTCCGTCACATCAGCGCGAGAATCGCCGAATAGCCAGTCGCGGTCAGTCAGGTCAGGGGCGCCAACAGCAGGGTTACCCT
>NZ_JBFRTU010000047.1:0-24916 GCF_041474275.1 Vibrio sp. 10N.222.52.B7
GAATGAAAGGAGATCTCAGCAATTATCGTATTAATCAACTGTTTTAAAGGGTATTTTTGTTTTTTATAGTGCGATTTTTTTTATTTTATATATTTTAATGCAACTTTCTTGTCATTCGTATATTAGGGTTTGCCTACTTGTTAAATGCAGGTAACAACTTCTCCGTAAGCACGAGGTTGTTAGTGAATAACTCACCCAGTTACATAATGGACATGACAAATGAATAAGAAACTTTTAGCGCTAGCAATTTCTGGTGCAGTATTTGGTACACAGGCAGTTGCAGTAGAACTTTACAACGAAGACGGCACAACATTCTCTGTTGGCGGCCACGTTTCAGTTGCAGTTGGTGATGTAAACAGCGATGACCGCCTTAACAGCGACGACATCGGTGTAGAAACTGTTTCTCCACGTATCAACTTCGGTGCAACTCATGAACTTGGTAACGGCTTTACTGCTGATGCTAAAGGTGAATGGGCGCTAAACATGCTAGACGGTGGTGATCAGTCATTCACAACTCGTCTTGGTTACGTTGGCCTTTCTCACGACGATTATGGCCGTGCAGCAGTAGGTACTCAATGGGCACCTTACTACAACGTTGCTGGTGTTGCAGATATGCCAATCGCATTCGCGAATGACTTCATCTACGACGATCACGGTAACCTAGGTACTGGTCGTGGCGAAGAGATGGTGAGTTACGGCAATGCTATCGATTTTGGTAACGCTGGTTCTCTAAACGTAGGTGTTGCATGGCAAGGCCGCAAGACTGATAAAGTTTCAGATACAAACACAAACAAATACGGTAACCGTGCTCAAATTGCATTGAACTACGCAATTGCTGATTTCACAGCAAACTACGCATACAACACTGGTGATGTTACATTTGGTAACATTGGCGGTGGTTCTAAAACCGCTGATTCTAACGTAGTGAGTGCTACTTACGGTTCTTACGGTTCTGAAGGTCTATTCTTAGCTGGTGTTTATGCTATGAATAACTACATGAACTCAAGCGCTGGTGTTGCTTTAGAAGAGACAGTTGCAGTTGAATTACTTGCTTCTTACGCACTTTCTAACAGCCTGAACTTAAGCGTTAACTACGAAGCGGTAGAAGACGACAAGATGAGTGAAACAGTATTTGCTACAACTGCTCTACAAGCTGAGTACAACTTCACATCTCAGTTCGTAGGCTTTGCTGGTTACCAGTTCGACCTACAAGGTTCTGGCGTGTACAAAGAAAAAGCTGACGACCAGTGGCTACTTGGTGCTCGTTACTACCTATAAGTCGCAGACTAATTTAGCATAGTGTTTACTCCTTAAACTTACCTTTTAGGATACTGTCCTAGACACCATGCTAAGCCCTCTCAAGCCTTTTGGTTTGAGAGGGCTTCTTTCGTTCTATACGTATCTGTTTTAGCTTTTCCTTCATGCTCCCCAACTATTCATTTTATCTACGTAGCTATGGCTCTTGTCATCAGTTCTTATATGTCGCGATCTTCGGATAAAAGTATTTAAATCATTTAATTGAGCTAAAGATCAGAATTTAGAGATCGGTAATCATCTTGTCGAAGACTCTCATTTTATGATGCGCTAAACTCTGTTCTCTAAAAATAGTTCAGGGATAAACTATGAGCAGTGTTGTCGATCAGGAACAGCTGATGAATTCGAGACGAACAGCAACCCCAACAAAAGTACTGTGTGTTGGGCGTAACTATGTCGATCACATTGAAGAACTTAACAACGCGATCCCTGACTCTATGGTGGTGTTTAATAAACCAAGCACCAGCGTGACTTCCTCTCTTTCTTCGTTTCATCAAGAAGCGCTGCACTACGAAGCAGAGATCTGTTTTATTGTTGAAAACGGTGAATACTCTGCTGTGGGATTCGGCTTAGACCTTACCAAGCGTGAGTTGCAAAGCAGTTTAAAAGCCAAAGGTTTACCTTGGGAGCGTGCCAAAGCCTTTGATGGTTCCGCTGTCTTTAGTCGCTTTGTTCCCGTTGATAATTTTGATCTCTCTGACTTAAACCTAGAATTATTTATTAACTGTGTTCGTGTTCAGAAAGGACATGTTGAGCAGATGCTTTACTCTCCAAAAACTATCCTAGAAGAGCTGTCTTCTTATACCACCTTACTAGACGGCGATGTTGTGATGACAGGTACGCCAAAAGGTGTTGGGGCCGTACATCGAGGCGATATCTTCCTTGGTCGCCTAAAGTGTGGCGATACGACATTGATTGAGATCGAATGGGTAGCAAGTTAATTAGTCTTTTCTATTTAGTTAATAAATTGGCTTTGTCGCTTAATTTTGGTTTTTAATTCGATTAAATAAACGTCGAACAACTGATTGCATCTGGAAGGGTGTTAGTAATTGATATAAAATCCGCCTCCGTTTTTATCAATGCTGACCCTCATGATCGACTTAACCATTTTACCTGTCTACCTGACTGCCGTTGTTGCACTTCTTCTTTTACCTGGCCCTGATATGTTACTGATTGCGAGTTCAAGCATGAGCTATGGCCGTAAGGTCGGCGTGTTTGCAAGCCTAGGTAATGCGACTTCTGGAATCATTCTGACAGTATTAGCGGCCATGGGTGTATCAGCGTTGATCGCAATGAGCCCAATAGCGCTTAAAGCTCTCCATTTGTTAGGCGGCGCGTACTTGTTGAAGATGGGTTGGGATTGCCTGCGAACAGAGCAGGGTAATGCGCCGGAGTTAAACGATAATTTTGCTGCAAAAGCCTATTATCAACGAGCGCTGATCAGCAACCTGCTTAACCCTAAAGCCTTGGTTTTCTTTGTGATGTTTCTGCCTCAGTTTGTGTCGACGAATATTGAAGCGACTTCCGGTCAGCAGATGCTTGTTCTGGGTTTATTACTGAATTTTCTCGGCTTAACGTTTAACTTTTTGCTGGTGGCGTTAGTGGGTACGATTGGTAAATCTCTCGTAGAAAACGCGAAGTTTCGTACCTATCAACAGAAAGTCATGGGCGGAGTTTTCATCGTGTTAGCTATCTGGATGTTGTCTTCTTTCTTTACTTCGTAGACGAATCAAATCAGACATCTTCTCGTGGTTAGCCGCTGAGACAAAAATGGACGCTACGAGCGTCCATTTTTTATATTTAACCGTTACATGTTGAACGCGCTAAATCGCTATGAATTCAACTCTTGTTGGTGTTGTTCAATCAGTTTCTCCATGTACTTCTCACCGCGCAGGCGAGTGTCTTCGTAGGTTTCTGTCCCTTCAAATTTTGTCACCGTCTCATAGTAGACCTTAACTTTTGGCTCAGTACCGGAAGGTCTTACGATAATGCGTGAACCATCTTCGAGATGATAGATGAGTACGTCACTTGCAGGCAGGTTAATGGCTTCAGTATTGCCTCCAATGACGAAGCGTAAAGAAGACTGCAAATCTTCAATTACAGAGATAGCGACACCGTTGATTGCTTTAGGCTGTGCCGAGCGGAGCTTAGAACCAATCGATGGTGAATCTGGGTCAAGCGCGATACTGCGTTGTGCGTTGGTGTGTACACCATGTTCCAACGATATCTGAGCAAGAAGATCCCAGACCGTTCGACCTTGAGATTTGAGCTCTTCAACCAGTTGAGCGAAAACAACGATGGCAGACAGCCCATCCTTGTCCCGTACTTGAGTACCAATTGTGTAGCCTAGCGCTTCTTCATAGGCAAACAAGAACTCGTTCTGATCATCTTCTAATTGCATGCCAATATTCGCCAACCATTTAAAACCTGTCAGCGTTTGGAAATAAGTCGCACCATGAGATTGAGCCACTTTTTCAAGTAAGGTTGAAGATACGATACTGTTACCAACTAATTGGTTTTTGGTATGCGGCTTTGAGAGTAGATAATGAGCGAATAGCACGCCGACTTGGTCACCTGTTAGCATTTTGTAAGAGCCATCATCTGTTCTCACTGCAACCGCAAATCGGTCTGCATCTGGATCGTTGGCACAAGCAATGTCGGCATCGACACTTTTGGCTAGGTTAACCACCAGATCCATCGCGCCTTTTTCTTCCGGATTCGGGAAGTTGACGGTCGGGAAGTTACCATCGGGCTCTCTTTGTTCTGCAACGCTGAATACCTTATGGAAACCAGAATCATGAAGTAGATCCTCAGCCATTTGTGCGCCGACACCATGCATTGCGGTATAGGTGATGGTGGTGTTCGCCGATTCGATCTCTTTACTCACGTATGGGCTCTGATTGATCGCAGCGCGGTACGTTTGATAATAGCCTTCAGTCAACCACACCAACTTACCTTGTGTTTCAGCATCACTTAAGCTCATTAAAGGGAGCGGCTTAGTTGATGCGATATCGATTTCAGCGGCAATGCCTGCATCGTGAGGAGGAATGATTTGAGCGCCATTCTCCCAGTACACTTTGAAACCATTGTATTCCGGCGGGTTGTGACTGGCCGTCACCACAACAGCAGCGGCGGCGTTGAAGTGTTCAATGCCAAAGGCAACGATAGGGGTAGCCGCGACGTTAGAGGTTAGGTAAACCTTAATGCCTAAAGCCGTGAGTACGGAAGCGGTATCAATCGCGAACTGCTTTGAATCTAAACGGCCGTCATAACCGACGACCACACCGCGAATGGTCGCATTAGCGACATGTTCGATTAAGTAGTGGCCGAGTCCAGTTGCTGTTTCCTGTATGACTAAACGGTTCATTCGATTTGGCCCGCATCCAACTTTGCCTCTAAGTCCTGCTGTTCCGAACTCTAATCGTTGGGTAAAACGATCTTCAAGTTCGTCGTGCATTCCCTCATCGATGAGGTGTTGAAGTTCTTCACGAGTTCTTGGGTCTGGGTCTCTCGCTAACCAATTCATTGCATCTTGCATAATCACTAAACCTATTAATGTCTGTATGACTTACCGTTGATTTAATTTAAGTGATATTAATTCTCATTTCCATGAAAGCAATCGTAAAACTCGATATAAAATAAATTCCAACGGCAAGAGGGCACGTAGATTAAGCCACTTCAAATAATTGACTGTTTAGTAAGTAAACTTACCTTGAATAATTGGATATCACTAACTAGCCTTTTACATAAATATAACAAAACTTAACAAATTCGCCGTTTTTGAATCTTTCATGGAAACCTCCAACGCTTTTGAACCGTATTAGTTCTTGGGTTTATATGAGGTCAGTAGCCTGCTCACAGGCTAGTTCCATGTGAGTTGTAGATTGAGATTCAGCCTTTTCATGTGTAGCCGGAATAACAATGAATGTTGTCCAGTTCGCAACGACATTTAGGTCGCAAGTATCCAATTAGGAAGGACAAGGAGAGATCTTTTGAAAAGATTACTGGTTAGGCTAGCGTGGCTTTTGAAGAGTTTTGTTGTGCTTTTAGTATCGCCTTTAGTGCACGCTAGCAGTGATTACAACATGACTCAAGGCGTCACTGAGATCAGTGGTAAGGTGTATGAACTTCATATGCTGATCTTCTACATCTGTTGTGCGATTGCCTTTGTTGTTTTTGGTGTGATGTTTTATTCGATTTTGAGGCACAGGAAATCGAAGGGCGCAGTTGCTGCCCATTTTCACGAAAGCACGAAAGTCGAAATTCTTTGGACCATCATCCCTATCATCATTCTCATCGCTATGGCGATACCCGCCACCAAAACCTTAATAGCGATGGAAGATACCTCCCAATCAGATCTGACCGTTAAAATCACCGGGTCACAATGGAAATGGCATTACAGCTATTTTGGTGAAGACGTCGAGTTTTACAGCCTTCTAGCGACCAGTGACAAAGAGATTGAAGGCCTCGAAGTGAAAGGCGCGCATTACCTGCTAGAAGTTGATAAGCCGCTGGTACTGCCTGTTGACCGTAAAGTCCGTTTCTTGATGACTTCCGATGATGTGATTCACTCATGGTGGGTGCCAGCATTCGCCGTTAAGAAAGATACCATTCCGGGCTTTATTAATGAGGCTTGGACTAAGATAGATGAGCCTGGTGTTTACCGAGGGCAGTGTGCAGAGTTGTGTGGTCGTGCCCATGGTTTCATGCCGATCGTGGTGCATGCCATGGAAGAAGATGAGTTTGACGCATGGCTAGCGGAGCAGAAAGAGTTAGCGATAGCCGAACAACAAGCCGCAAAAGATGCATTAGATGCGTCACTTTCCTTGGCGGAGTTGAATACCATCGGTGAAGAGGTTTACAAAACTCGATGTGCGGTTTGTCACCAAGCAAACGGTGAGGGCATTCCTGGAGCATTCCCTGCCATCAAAGGAAGTCCTATTGCCCTTGGTGATGTGGATGTTCATATCGACACAATTGTTTATGGTCGTGGCGGTACGGCGATGCAAGCATTCGATAATCAGTTAACCGAGAAAGAGATCGCAGCGGTAGTAACTTATCAACGAAACGCTTGGGGTAATGATACCGGCGATATTGTTCAGGCCTCAGATATCAACGCTTATAAGGCGAAGCAAGAAGGCAGTTCTGAAAGCTCAACGGATGATGCACAAAATGATGCTAAGGATCAGTTATGAGTTCACCAATCAATAAGCCGGTGAAATCGGCTCCAGCAGAAGATCAAGTACTGAGCCATTCTGTGGAAGGCACCTTGGGCAATAATGATTTGCCTGTTGATGATCACGATTCACATGCGGCACCTAAAGGCTGGGCTCGTTGGCTGTATTCAACCAATCATAAAGACATTGGTACACTTTATTTGTGGTTCAGCTTTGCAATGTTCTTAACGGGCGGCGCCATGGCGATGGTGATCCGTGCGGAGCTGTTCCAACCGGGTTTACAACTTGTTGAGCCAGATTTCTTCAATCAGATGACTACAGTCCATGGTTTAATCATGGTATTTGGTGCCGTAATGCCTGCATTTACGGGTTTGGCTAACTGGATGATTCCGATGATGATCGGTGCACCAGATATGGCACTGCCGAGAATGAACAACCTCAGTTTCTGGATCTTGCCTTTTGCGTTTCTAATCTTAATCGGATCTTTGTTTACAGAAGGGGGCGGCCCGAGCTTTGGTTGGACCTTTTATGCGCCACTCTCGACAACTTATGGGCCAGACAGTACCGCGCTATTCGTATTCTCAGTTCATATTATGGGGATCAGTTCGATCATGGGGGCGATTAACGTGATCGTAACCATAGTGAACATGCGCGCACCGGGCATGACTTGGTTCAAGCTACCGATGTTCGTATGGACTTGGTTAATTACCGCTTTCTTGCTGATAGCCGTGATGCCCGTGCTCGCGGGGGCGGTGACCATGGTACTGACTGACAAATATTTTGGGACTAGTTTCTTTGATGCCGCTGGTGGTGGTGATCCCGTCATGTTCCAGCACATATTCTGGTTCTTTGGGCACCCCGAAGTGTACATCATGATCTTGCCGTCTTTTGGTATTGTCTCAGCCATCATCCCTGCATTCAGTGGTAAGCGCCTGTTTGGTTATCACTCGATGGTTTATGCGACCTGTAGTATCGCACTGTTGTCATTTTTGGTTTGGGCACACCACATGTTCACCACGGGTATGCCAGTATTTGCCGAACTGTTCTTCATGTATTGCACCATGTTGATAGCGGTGCCGACCGGTGTGAAAGTCTTCAACTGGGTGGCGACCATGTGGCGCGGTGCTTTGACCTTTGAAACACCAATGCTGTTTGCGATTGCCTTCATTGTTTTGTTTACGATTGGCGGGTTATCTGGATTGATGCTCGCTATCGTGCCAGCTGATTTCCAATACCACGATACTTATTTTGTTGTGGCTCACTTCCATTATGTTCTGGTAACCGGTGCCGTGTTCTCGATTATGGCTGCTGCCTATTATTGGCTGCCTAAGTGGACCGGACATATGTACGACCACAAGCTCAGCCTGTGGCATTTCTGGACGTCGGTGATTTCAGTTAATGTACTGTTTTTCCCGATGCACTTTTTAGGGTTAGCGGGTATGCCGCGTCGTATTCCTGATTATGCGATTCAGTTTGCTGACGTTAACCAAGTCGTGTCGATTGGTGGTTTTGCGTTTGGGTTGTCTCAACTAATTTTCTTATGGCTAGCGATTAAGTGCGTAAGAGGGGGAGAGCCTGCGCCAAGTAAGCCTTGGGATAGAGCTGAAGGTCTTGAATGGACAGTACCAAGCCCTGCGCCTCACCACACCTTTACCCATCCGCCGAAAGTGGATTAGAGGGCAGAACCATGAGTGATAAGCAAAGCGATCCCAATCAAGATAAAAAACAACCTAAGCGCCTGTCTAATAAGCGATCGACCAAAAAGCTGACGGGCTACTTGGTGTTGAGCGTGGTTGCGATGTTTTGCTTCGGTTTCGCTTTGGTGCCGCTCTACGATGTCATGTGTGAGGCCTTAGGCATCAATGGCAAAACTAATACTGTTTCAGCGGTGCAACCTCAGGGAATGCAGCCAGACTACTCTCGTACGGTTCGAGTCGAATTCATGTCCCACATCAAGCCAGATATGCCATGGCAGTTTTCGCCTGAAGTTCGAGTGTTAGAGGTTCATCCTGGTGAGGTGGTTCAAACTAACTACATTGCCAAAAACCTTTCTGGAGCCTCATTGGTTGGCCAAGCCGTACCGTCGGTTTCTCCAGGTATGGGGGCAACCTACTTCAATAAGATGGAATGCTTTTGCTTTAATCAGCAGCCATTGGACGGGCACAAGAGCGCAGAAATGGGTTTGATATTTTACATTGAGCCAGATATTCCAGAATCGATACATACGCTGACGCTCTCTTACACATTATTCAATATCACGAATGAGGTGGGTGCTGCGGCCAATAAATCTGAGCCTAACGTACTCGCAAGTAACTAGGAATTTACAGAACCAGTATCAACATAAGGAGTTGAGCGATGAGTTCTAAAAAGGAAGTTTATTTCGTTCCACATCAAAGCCACTGGCCATTGGTGGGTGCTGTAGCACTGTTTTTGGTCGCGGTTGGCGCTGGCTTGACGGTGCAAAACATGGGTACCGACGCCGCAGGTGGTGTGTTTGGCAAAGCGGTGTTGTTAGTCGGGTTTGCTGTGCTGCTTTACATGCTCGCAGGTTGGTTTAGCAATGTGATCACAGAATCATTGAGTGGTCTCTATTCTGAGCAGATTTCTCGTTCTTTTAGACAAGGAATGAGTTGGTTCATCTTTTCCGAAATCATGTTCTTTGGCGCTTTCTTTGGCGCGCTTTTCTATGCTCGAATGATTTCTGTGCCTTGGATTGGTGGTGCGGGCAATAATGAAATGACCCATGAAGTATTGTGGCCGATGTTCCAATCAATTTGGCCACTAACGACGACCCCTGATGGCGTAACGACACAAGCCATGCCTTGGCAAGGTATCCCGCTTAAGAACACCATTATTCTGCTGCTTTCCTCTGTGACGCTGCACATGGCACATATCAGTCTTGAACAAAATAAGCGTATGGCTTTGATCGTGTGGTTGGAGATAACCATTGTTCTGGCTGGCTTCTTCCTGTTCTTCCAAGTTGAAGAGTATCTTCACGCTTATCAAGAGATGGGGCTGACACTTCAGTCTGGCATCTACGGTAATACCTTCTTTTTGCTGACTGGGTTTCATGGCTTACATGTCTGTTTAGGGACGATCTTTTTGATTGTGTTGCTGGCAAGGGTTGCGAAAGACCACTTCACTCCGAAAGACCACTTTGCGTTCCAAGCGGGCAGTTGGTATTGGCACTTTGTTGATGTGGTTTGGTTGGGCCTGTTTGTGTTTGTTTATGTACTTTAACGATTGAGCCTATAGGGGATTAATAGGGGCGAGGGTTGGGAGTTATCACTCCTGATCCCAGAGCAAGTAATAAAAGTAGCACGACAACGGCTGACCACATGACACGACGCCCCAAGAAGTAACTGAGTCTTTTTCCATTGTGTTTACCTGAGGCGATTTGGATTAGACCTTTCATCAAATTGAAAGCGATAAAAAACAGCAAAGCGACCAATACGACTTTAAATAACAGAACAAAGGTAGATGACGCCATAGTGATAACTCCAAACCGATTGATTGATGATGAACACAAGTTCCGCAGTAAAGGTTTTTGGATAGCGGTTGTTTTAACTGTGGTTTCAGTCGGCGCTTTAATCAAGTTAGGTTTATGGCAACTCGATCGTGGTAACGAGAAATTACGTTATGAACAGCAACTATCAGAAAGAGCGCAGCAATCGTTTAGGTCATTGGACACGGTTATCTCTGAATGGAAGGGCTCGCGTACACAAGCCCAAGGTACATCTGAACAGCAGTTTTTAAATGGTTTGAAGGTTGATGTTGAATTGGAAACACCAAGTGGTTTGGTGGTCTTGTTAGACAATCAGATTAACCAAGGAACGGTGGGGTATGTGATTTACATGTTGGGTGAGGTTCGCTTTGAAGATGGAAACCAGTCCTTAGTGGCTGAAAAACAGTTGTTGATCGATCTTGGGTTTGTTCCGGCAAGTAACGACAGAAGAGAACTACCGCAATTAGGAAGTATCACTGTACCAACCAAAATGTCAGGGCGCTTGTATACACGCTCAATTAATCCTTTAAGTCATGAGTTGGGTTTAGAAAATACGACACCGAATAGAATCCAAAACCTAAACATAGCAGCGTTATCACAGTATACAGGACAAGAAGTGCTGCCCTTTGTCTTCCAACCTCAGAGTTTAGATTCATGGCCCTATGAAATGTTATGGCGTCCAACGGCAATGAAATCTGAGAAGCACTTCGGTTACTCATTTCAATGGTTTGTAATGGCAGCGGTACTTTTGTTTTTGATGTTGTTAATTGGCTATCGGTACCTAAAAGCGACACCTATCACGGAGAACAACGATGGATAAATCTCAAGCACAAGTGAACAGGGAAAGTACCGAGGCAAACATGGCTGAGCTTAGAAGCCGTCGTACTAAGGGACGTTTGGTATTAATCGGACTCGTTCTAATTTTCGCTTTGCCTGCGATTATCGCCAAAACTGTGTTGGACCAGAATTGGTATACCTCAGGTGTCACTAACTCAGGCGAATTGGTAGAACCAAGAGTCACGCTAGCGGATTTTGGCGTAACGGTACCCATGGCTGGAGAGGGTTGGTTAGTAGGTTATATCGCACCGATGGAGTGCGAAAGCTTGTGTGAACAACAGCTTCATTATTTGAATCAAAGCTACTTAGCGTTAGGAAAAAACAAAGAACGCGTGACCGCCGTTGTTTTCGTCTCAGAAGGTAATTCGTTATCGGGTTCTCTTGATAAGCCTGATCTATCTTTGTTAGCTGGTGGTGATCAGTTAAGTACCGAGTTTGCGCCAGCTTCCATTGTGATAATTGACCCACTCGGGCAATTGGTTATGGAATACAAAAGCGTTTCTGATCCTTCGCAGTTAGTCAGCCAATCTAAAGGCATGATTCATGATTTACGAAAATTACTCAAGTTGTCGAGAGTGGGGTAAAGGCCAGTAATTAGTCGGCGTTGATGATTCTAGATAGGGAGATAAGCTATGCAAAAAGGAGCTCCAAAGTTACTCATGTTGATTATGAGAGTGACTATATTCCTAACTTTGACTGTGATTGTACTCGGTGCTTACACTCGTTTGTCTGATGCCGGTCTTGGCTGTCCCGACTGGCCTGGTTGTTATGGAAAGATCACGGTGCCTTCTGATGTATTGGCGGTGACTGAAGCGAATCTGCAATTTCCAGAACGAGCTCTCGAAGCAGACAAAGCGTGGATAGAGATGATCCATCGCTACTTTGCAGGAACATTAGGGTTGCTTATCTTTGTCGTTGTAGCTTGGTGTATTAAAAAGAACATCACACCAGTTGGTCTTCCATTACTTATCTCTGCCACTGTGATTTTTCAGGCTTTGCTTGGAATGTGGACGGTGACTCTCAAGTTGATGCCCGTTGTGGTTATGGCGCATTTGATGGGGGGCTTCACGTTGCTGTCACTGCTGTGTCTGCTCTACTGTCGTTTGTCTCAATTCCAAAGCCGTTTTGGTGAGGCTACCTATTCTTCATCACTTAAAGTCTCGGCACTATTCGGATTACTCATTGTAGTCGGGCAGATACTGCTCGGTGGCTGGACATCGTCTAATTATGCCGCTCTGGTGTGTACTCAATTACCGATTTGTGAAGGTAACTGGATGAGCTTCCTCGACTTCAAAAATGCGTTCGATTTTGCTCAACATGGACACGATAACTATGAGTTTGGTGTGTTGGAATATCCCGCAAGGCTTACCATCCATGTTATGCACAGGTTCGGGGCTATTGTGGCGACGTTAACGGTGCTGATGATCGTGTACCAGCTATGGAAATTTGGCCAAGCGCCTCACCAAAAGCTGAGCGTGATTGTCGCAATAGTCCTGTTTACCCAAATCAGCCTTGGGATCAGTAATGTATGGTTTCACTTGCCAATTTCAGTCGCGGTTTTGCATAACCTAGTCGCAGCGATGTTGCTCATCAGCATGGTTGTAACCAATTTTGTGGTGTGGCAACGCAAACCGAGTGAAAGCTTGGTGAAGAATAGTGTATTACAAGGAGGTAATCATGGTCAGTAGAACGTCAACACAGTATGAAGTGGTGGCTCAAGACGCAGCCTTAACTCATAAGATAGCAGCCAACAATGACACAGCTTTAAGTAACGAAATAGCTGCAAAAAACAAAGCTACTTGGAAGGTCTATTTAACGCTGACTAAACCCAAGGTAGTGGCTTTGATGTTACTAACGGCCTTAGTGGGTATATGTTTGGCCGTGCCCAACGGATTACCTTTACAGCAAACTCTGTTTGGAATGATCGGAATAGGATTAATGGCAGGCTCGGCAGCAGCATTTAACCATTTGATCGACAAAAAGATCGATGGGCAAATGACTCGCACAAACCGACGACCTTTGCCGTCAGGAGAGCTGAGTAGTGTGCGTGTGTTTAGCTTTGCAGCAGGTATCGGCTTATTTGGGTTCGCTACGTTAGTGGTGTGGGTCAATCAACTCACGGCTTGGCTAACCTTTGCAAGTTTATTGGGCTATGCGGTCATCTATACCATGTACTTGAAGCGAGCGACGCCACAGAACATCGTAATTGCAGGGATAGCTGGCGCAATGCCACCGTTATTGGGCTGGACGGCAGTCACCAACGAGCTGCATTCAAATGCTTGGTTGTTGGTGATGATCATCTTTATTTGGACGCCTCCTCATTTCTGGGCGTTGGCAATTCATCGTCGTGATGAGTATGCCAAAGTGAACATCCCCATGTTGCCTGTGACTCACGGAATCGAATACACCAAGACGTCTATTCTTCTGTATACCTTTTTGCTTAGCATCGTGTGTATATTGCCTGTATTGGTTGGCATGAGCAGCTGGATATATCTGAGCGCTTCATTGGTGCTCAACGGCGGGTTTGTTTATCACGCTTGGCTACTTAAATATCGTGATGAGCCCAATATGGCGATGAAGACCTTTAAGTTCTCCATCTATCATCTCATGATCTTGTTTGTTGCTTTGTTGGCGGATCATTATTTGCTCTGATAGCTCTGTACAGATTAAACAAGGTTATCCCCATATCAAAACCAAACCTTTGGTTTCCACTAACCGAACCCTGACAAGCCATGTATGAAAAACTGGAAAATTGATTGGTATGAATTATATAAAGGAGTCGGTATGGAATTCACAGAACTAGACAGAGACGCGTTGTATCAAACGTGGATGTCACAAAAATCGAGAATGCGAATTACGCAGATGGAGTTTTCAAAAAAGCTAGGCATGAACCAGCTTGATTTCTCAAGAGTGCTAAGAGGGGAGACTCCATTAACCATGTCTTTCATTAGTCACTTTTGTCGTTTACTTCATTTGGAACCAAGGAATGTATTCCCCTCGCTAAAAGAGGTCAATGAATCGGGGCCTAAAGTGGTCTACCTGAAAAGTAGAATGAGTGTTGATGGTGAGATCCAAAATGCTTATATTGAAGGAAATCAGGTAATTGTAGAGTACGCACACACTGTTCAACATGATTAATTTTAGAGTTAGCTCTGATTTTTAACCCCCTTTTTCTACAACCTTTTCACATAGGGTATGTCATACTTAATTAGATTCCTTAATTTTGACTAAGTGCGTTATGAACCCTTTAAAAGTCCTTTTGCTTGTTGCAACCAGCATTTTCTTGCTTGGTTGTGCAGGCGGCCCAATTAGAACCGCTACTAAATTTACCAGCTACGAAGATTTTCAGGCTGGGCCTGACGGAGGCGTCGACTTGGTTTGGGCAAGGGTTGGGCTACGTGACGCGCAGCGTTTGAAATCCAAGTTAGATGACTACGATTCTGTAGTGATCGACCAAATTTTTATTTTAGCAGAAGAAGGTTCGTTGGATCAGGAAGAGATTCAGGAACTCACTGAGCACATGGTTGCGCGCTTGGAAGATAAAATATCGCCTCATAAAACGATTGTCGATGAACCGACAGGAAAAACGCTCCGCTTGAGTATCGCTCTGAGTAACGTTGAAACGCCCAATCCGCTCTTAGCTGTAACGAGCAGCGTTCTGCCGTTTGGCCTTGCGATGTCAACCATATCTAAGGTCACGACTGGTGAGCACACCAATGTTGGGAGTGCGAGTGCAGAGTTATTGGTCAGTGATGCTCAAGAGGGCACACCACTGTTTGCAGCCATCGACCGTGAAGCGGGTAACAAAGATTTTTCAACCATGATTGATTCGCTGGATGATGCCAAAGACGCGATCAACTATTGGGTTGAACGTTTAGGTGATACTCTACACAACATAGATGACGCATAGTAAAGACCGAATAATGCTAGAGAAAGAGAACCTGATTAAGTTGGCTCGAATGCAGATGCCATTTGGAAAGTACGCGGGTCGTACACTGATTGACTTACCTGAAGAATATTTGCTGTGGTTTGATAAAAAGGGATTCCCGTCTGGTGAACTCGGCGATTTATTGAAACTGTGCCTTGCTCTGAAAATTGAAGGGCTTGATAGTGTCGTCAAGCCATTGAAAAGAATGTAATTAAATAAAAGCTCACGCTGATCACGTGAGCTTTTTTGTTTTTGAGTTCGACACAATTTTACATGCATGATGTAGCTTGAAGAATGGCTCTTCTTACCTTGCTATAAAATACGCAATCGATAGCGTGTAAATAATGGTATACAGGGTGTTTTAAATATAAAACACAAAAAAAATTGCGTTTATTTTTAATTAGTGATTGAAACTAGAGTTTTTACTAGTTAAGTTACAGGGAACAAGAAGATTAGTGCTGATAGAAAGTGACGTGAGACAACGTACATTCAGCTCAAGGATAGAAAAAAGGAAGAAGTAAGCAATGTTCCAGACTGATGATGTAAGAATTAACAAAGTAAAAGAGTTATTACCCCCTGTTGCTGTTTTAGAAAAGTTTCCAGCGACAGAAGTTGCTTCTTCTACAACCTTTGAAAGCCGCAAAGCGATCCACAATATTTTAGAAGAGAGCGATGATCGCTTGCTTGTTATTGTCGGCCCATGTTCTATTCATGACACAGAAGCTGCTCTTGAGTACGGTAAACGTTTGAAAGTGTTGCGCGACGAACTTGGTGATAACCTTGAAATCGTAATGCGTGTTTACTTTGAAAAACCACGTACAACTGTTGGTTGGAAAGGTCTAATAAATGACCCGTACATGAACGATACGTTCAAGCTAAATGATGGCCTTCGTCTAGGACGTAAGCTACTGCTGGACCTAACTGACATGGGCATGCCAACGGCAAGCGAATTCCTAGACATGATCACGCCTCAATACGTTGCTGACCTAATCAGCTGGGGTGCAATCGGCGCACGTACTACAGAATCTCAAGTTCACCGCGAACTGGCTTCTGGCCTATCTTGCCCAGTTGGATTTAAGAATGGTACTGATGGCAACATCAAGATTGCAACAGATGCTATTCGCTCTGCTAGCGCTTCTCACCACTTCTTATCAGTAACTAAGTACGGTCACTCAGCTATCGTTGAAACAGCAGGTAACCCTGATTGTCATATCATCCTACGTGGTGGCAAAGAGCCAAATTACAGCGCAGAACACGTTGGTAAGATTAAAGAAGAGCTAGCAGCTTCTGGTCTTCCACAAAAAGTGATGATCGATTTCAGCCACGCAAACAGCTCTAAGCAGTTTAAGCGTCAAATGAACGTATCTGATGACGTAAGCGCACAAATTTCTGGTGGCGACAAAGCTATCTTTGGTGTGATGATTGAATCTCATCTTGTTGAAGGTCGCCAAGACCTGGTTGAGGGCAAAGCTGCAACGTACGGCCAATCTGTTACTGATGCGTGTATTGGTTGGGAAGACACTGAAACAGTACTTCGCCAGCTGGCAGACGCTGTTGAAGCTCGTCGTAACAAATAGACTAATTACAGTCAGCGATTAAGCTACTGAAAATTCAAAGCCCTTAGTTAGCAACAGCTAATAAGGGCTTTTTTGTGGATCTTAGTTGAAAACTGGAAGTGTCTGTATTCTTAAATGAGAAAAGACAGTAACTCGTCGACTTTAAGTGACAGTAAAGCTTTATCTTGTTTGGTTTCAACGTTAAGGCGTATTAATGGCTCGGTATTGGACTTTCTTAAGTTGAAGCGCCATGAGCCCATATTCATGCTGATTCCGTCTGTGTGATCGATCTCAACGGCATGATCTTGGTAGTGCGATAACACGCAAGCCATGACCTGCTCTGGGTCTGAGACTCTTCGATTGATCTCCCCGGAAGAGGGGAATCTATCTATACTAGTACTCGTTAATTGGTGAAGAGATTGTTGAGTTTTCGACATCAGCTCGATAACCAATAGCCAAGGAATCATGCCTGAATCGCAATATCCAAAATCACGAAAATAATGGTGTGCGCTCATTTCGCCCCCATAGACGGCATTCGTTTCACGCATCTTCTCTTTGATCAGTGCGTGTCCTGCTTTAATTCCAATCGCTTTTCCACCATGCGTTTTTGCGATTTCAATTGTGTTCCAGGTCATGCGCATATCGTGCAATACAGTCGTGTTAGGCTGTTTGACCAAGAATGCTTCAGCAAGCAACCCTACAATGTAATAACCCTCGATGTAATTGCCTTGCTCATCAAAGAAAAAGCATCGGTCGAAGTCTCCATCCCAAGCAATTCCAAGGTTGGCAGAATGCTCTAAAACGGCATCTCGAGTGGCTGCTTGGTTCTCTCTAATCAAAGGGTTTGGAATACCATTTGGGAAGTTTCCATCAGGGTTATGATGAACTTTGATGAAGGTGATAGGGACACCGAGTTCGTTAAATTTATTATCTAAAGCATCAATGATATGTCCTGCAACACCGTTCCCAGCATTAACCACAATCTTCATCGGTGACAGCTTTGATGGGGTTATGTACGAGAGTAGGTGCTCGACGTACGGAGCAAGAATACTGTTCGATCTACTAGAGTTACTTGGTTGTGCATGAACGAACGGTAAATTGCAGTTCAGCTCTTGATTAAGTTCTTCAATGCGTCGTTTGATTTCATCTAAACCACTGTTTTTACTGATAGGGCTAGCGTCTACACCGACCATTTTCATGCCGTTGTAATTGATTGGGTTGTGGCTGGCTGTGATTTGTATTCCGCCAATCGCTTTTAGGTAACGAGTCGCAAAGTAGACCTCTTCAGTGCCAGTCATACCTAGATCAATGACGGTAATCCCTGACTCGATTAAGCCTTTGGTCATGGCTTCTTGTAATGACAGGGAGGTTTTGCGGTTATCACGACCAATCACTACCTGCGCCAAACCATCGAGTGAGGTTTCAGGCTTAGCGGATAGGACGTATTCGCCAAATGCCTTACCGAGCAGGTAGGCGAGTGGCTCATTGATTTGTTTACCAATGACGCCGCGGATATCGTTGTTCTTAAAGCAGTTTAGGTCTAATGTTGGTTTCATCGATTTGTCGCTGCTTTATTTCGTTTGGTTGTGCTTTGATGAGTGGACTTGTTGCTTGCGCACGTCTCGCCTATAACTGTCTTGATATCGAATGATGTCGCCTTCACTTAAATGACTGCCTGTTTGTACTTCAATCATCTCGAGTGGGAGATCCCCTGGGTTCTCTAGGCTGTGAATATGACCTAAAGGGATGTAAGTGGATTGATCTTCTTCAACCAGATAGGTTTTCTCATTGTTGGTCACTTTCGCAGTACCCGCCACGACTACCCAATGTTCCGCTCTATGGTGGTGCATTTGTAACGACAACTTGTGACCGGGTTTAACGGTGATACGTTTAACTTTGTCGCGCTTGCCTAGGTCGATAACATCGTATTTACCCCAAGGTCTAAACACCTCACGATGATGCACATGTTCTGTGCGACCCGCTTGATTTAGTTGACTGACAATCGATTTAACACCCTGAACCTTGTCTTTATTTGCAACCAATATAGCGTCTTTGGTTTCGACAATAATCAGGTTGTCGACACCTACCGTCGCAACCAGCTTATTTTCAGCATGGATGTAGTTGTGTTGAGAGTCGACGGTTAACACATCACCTTCAATGACGTTATTGTGCTGATCTTTTTCGCTTACATCCCAGATCGCGGACCATGAGCCAATATCGTTCCAGCCGACATCCATCGGGATCACCGCGGCGTGCGAGGTCTTTTCCATCACGGCGTAATCGATTGAATCACTTGGACTGCTTTTGAATGCTTCAGCGTCTATACGGATAAAGTCGAGGTCGGTATTTTGCGTTGCAAGAGCGAGTTTACAAGCCGCTACTATCTCAGGGTGGTGTTCGGCGAGTTCTTCAACATAGCGTGATGCCTTAAACATGAACATGCCACTGTTCCATAAGTATTGTCCTGAGCGGATGTACTCTTCTGCTGTTGCTGTGTCTGGCTTTTCTACAAAGCATTCTATGGCGAAGGCGTGATTGATTGGCTGCTCTGTTCCATTAGTATCAGTTTGAGCACTGGAGGAAAGAGGCTCTCCCTGCTTGATATAGCCATAGCCAGTCTCTGGGGAGCTAGGTGTTATACCGAATGTCACCAGCTTGCCTTGTTTTGCATAATCAACACCACGACTAATCGCTTGTTGGAATTCAGAGGTTTTCGCGATGTGATGATCAGCAGCCAGCACTAACAAGATAGGGTCGGATGCGCTTTGTTCATTAAGCGGTGGTTTACTTAAAGCCTTTAGGGCGGCAAGCGCAATGGCTGGGGCTGTATTTCTACCGACTGGCTCTAGCAGAATACCACTATGTTGAATGTTAGCTGATCGAGCTTGTTCAGCGGCAATAAAGCGATGCTCTTCATTACAGATAATGAATGGGGCATCGCATTTACTATCCATCAAGTGCTCTTCAAGGCCTTGCAGGCGTTGAAGTGTGTGCTGAAGCATTGACTGGTCGCCGGCAATATTGAGAAATTGCTTAGGGTAAAGCTCGCGAGACAGTGGCCAGAGACGACTTCCGGAGCCGCCGGCTAGAATGACAGGTAAAATCATAGCGTGGTAATTAGGTGCATTAGAATACTGCCATCATATTACCACGCTTATTACTTATCGATAACCAAGAAGGATATGACTATCGATGACCTTCCGTAGGGGAGTTCAACATGTCTTTGGGATCGCTAATATTCTGATTATCACCTAGGCTTTGAACGCTGTTATGATCTTGAACATTAGAAAAGTCTTGAGGGTCAATCTTGAGTGTCTGTGTTGGGAACGCGATGTCTGCATTGTGTTTATGAATAATCGCCAGAACCTGTAACAGAACGTCTTGCTTCACTTTGTGGTACCTGATCCAGTTGACTGTTTTTGTGAAGGTATAGATAAAGAAGTTGAGCGTTGATGGCCCAAATTTGTCAAAGTTAACGATCAACGTCTGTTTGGCATCAATATCTGGGTGGGTCTCGAGCATGGTTCTTACATCATCAACAATGAGCGCCAATTTGTCTGCATCTTGATAACGAAGACCAAAGGTTTCATTGATTCTACGATTCAACATTCTCGATGGATTCTCTACCACAATACTACTGAACACCGAATTTGGCACGTACAAAGGACGCTTATCAAAAGTGCGGATGATCGTCATGCGCCAACCAATGCGTTCGACAGTGCCTTCGATTTGACGATCGGGAGAACGTATCCAATCACCGACTTTAAAAGGGCGGTCGAAGTAAATCATCATGCCACCGAAGAAATTCGACAGTAAGTCCTTAGCCGCTAAACCGACGATCAAGCCACCAACACCACCAAAGGTGAGTAAGCCTGATAGGCTGAGTCCAAACGCTTGCATGATTGTCAGGCCGCCCATCACCATAAAGAACAGACGAGCTACTTTTGCAATCGCCTGTACAGTTGTCTCATCCCTGTTTTTTTGCTCTAAGACGTATGCTTCAGCATTGGTGATCATTCGTAAGGTGAACCAAACGAAGGTACATATGATCAATATGTGCTTGAGAGTTTTTAACCAGTTGATTTCATTGCCAAACTGATCTTGAAGAATCAACCCGATAGATACGGTCGCTGGCCAACACCAAAGTAACGTACTGACAGGGGTTTTCAGTGCCTCTAGTAGTAGGTCATCCCAGTGAAAGTGGGTTCTCTGTACCAGAACTTCCAAGCGATTATGGATAATTCGCCAAGCTACCCAAGCGAGAAAACTCGCAATAGTGATGAATAGGACGCTGTTTGCCCAATCACTATGGCTCTGGTTGATGTAGGTTTGTACTTGGGTTATGAATTCATTCATTGTGTGTGCTGCCGCAGAAATTATGAATTGGAAATTAGCAGAAACTCGAGTTGTTCTCTACCTTTATAAATCAAGCGATTATGACAATAGTATAACCTTATTCTTGCAGAACTAACTTTTTTTGAGATAGAAACTAATGTAGGTTTGGCTATCCCGTGTAATTAAAATTTCTAAACAGGATTTCAAATGAGCGACAAACAATATGCAGTTATCGGTTTAGGGCGATTTGGTCTGTCTGTTTGCAAAGAGCTACAAAGTTCAGGGGCACAGGTACTGGCCGTCGATATTGATGAAGAGCGAGTGAAAGAAGCAGCGGCTTTTGTTTCACAAGCGATTGTTGCGAACTGCACGAGCGAAGAGACGGTGAAAGAGTTAAGACTCGATGATTACGATATGGTGATGGTATCGATAGGCTCTGACGTTAACTCAAGCATTCTAACGACTTTGGTGGTGAAAGAATCTGGAGCAAAAGCAGTCTGGGTTAAGGCGAATGATAAGTTCCACGGCAAGATCCTCTCTAAGATTGGTGCTGACCATATCATCATGCCCGAGCGCGATATGGGTATTCGTGTTGCTCGTAAGATGCTGGACAGACGCGTTCTCGAATTTATCGACATTGGCAGTGGCTTAGCGATGACGGAGATTGTTATTGGTTCTAAACTGTTGGGTAAGAAACTTGGCGATCTTAAGCTGTGTAAAGAAAATG
Organism: Vibrio sp. 10N.222.52.B7; assembly: GCF_041474275.1. Taxonomy (NCBI): domain Bacteria; kingdom Pseudomonadati; phylum Pseudomonadota; class Gammaproteobacteria; order Vibrionales; family Vibrionaceae; genus Vibrio; species Vibrio sp. 10N.222.52.B7. Next base: position 21,380 of record NZ_JBFRTU010000047.1, read on the forward strand.
GTGTTGAGGTACTTGGCTTCAAGCGAGGGCCGAACCTCACTAAAGCACCAGAATTGGATGTGAGTTTAGAAATTGGGGATGTGGTGATCATCGCTGGGCCGAAAGAGACCTTATCTAGAAAGCTACGCAATTGGTAATTGGCAATAAGGTAACAGTATGAATTCGTTAAAACGAAAAGGTACTTTCTACACGCTTAAGAGTGATAAAAAGCCACGTAAAGGCTCTGAACCTAAGATTATCCTTACGAGCTTCTTAGGCGTACTTATCCCCTCTGCAATATTGTTGACGATGCCTGTATTTTCTGTGACAGGCCTAAGTTTTACGGATGCACTGTTTACAGCAACCTCGGCGATCAGTGTGACAGGATTAGGTGTTGTCGATACCGGTGAGCATTTCACCTTGGCGGGTAAAATCTTACTGATGTTCTTGATGCAAGTCGGCGGGTTAGGGCAGATGACTCTATCTGCGGTACTGCTTTACATGTTCGGTGTTAGGTTAAGCCTTAAACAACAAGCACTAGCGAAAGAAGCGCTTGGCCAAGATCGTAAGATTAACCTTCGTAAATTGGTTAAGAAGATCATCATCTTTGCATTAGTGGCTGAATTTATCGGTTTTGTATTGCTCTGCTTCCGCTGGGTACCTGAGATGGGATGGTCAACGGGCAGTTTTTATGCACTATTTCATGCGATATCTGCATTCAATAACGCAGGTTTTGCACTGTTTTCAGACAGTATGATGAGCTTTGTTGATGACCCATTAGTGATTTTTACGCTCGCGGCTTTGTTCATTTTTGGTGGTTTAGGCTTCACGGTAGTGGGTGACCTATCCAGTAATTGGCGTAAAGGTTTTCGACATCTTCATTTACACACTAAGATTATGCTAACCGCAACCCCGACTTTATTGTTGGTGGGTACGGTATTGTTCTGGCTGCTGGAAAGAAATAACTCAGCAACCATGGAAGGGCTATCGACTCAAGGACAGTGGCTAGCCGCATTTTTCCAGTCGGCAAGTGCTCGTACTGCTGGCTTTAATAGTGTGGATTTGTCTCAATACACTCAGCCGGCATTGCTGGTAATGATTGTACTGATGTTGATTGGTGCCGGTTCTACCTCAACGGGTGGTGGTATTAAGGTTTCGACCTTTGCCGTCGCGTTTGTTGCGACGTGGACGTTTTTACGCCAGAAGAAACATGTAGTGATGTTTAAGCGAACCGTAACTTGGCAAGCGGTAACAAAGTCATTGGCCATTATTGTGGTAAGTGGGGCGTTATTAACCACCGCGATGTTTTTGTTAATGCTTACTGAAAAGGCAGCGTTTGATCGAGTCATGTTTGAGGTGATTTCAGCCTTTGCAACGGTTGGCTTAACCGCTGGCTTAACCGCGAACCTGACTGAGCCAGGTAAATACATCATGATTGTGGTTATGGTGATTGGACGTATCGGTCCTTTGACCTTGGCTTATATGCTAGCTCGCCCAGAACCTTCCTTGTTGAAATATCCAGAAGACACGGTGTTGACTGGTTAATTAGGTTCACGGGCTGATAAATAAAGCTCTGTAAATAAAAACAAAGCCAGCGATATGCTGGCTTTGTTGTTATAGGCTGTTCGTTAAATGCTGAATGCTTAGCCCTCAAACATCTCAACGTATTCCTCATAGCCTTCTTCTGCTAATTTATCCGCAGGGATAAAGCGCATTGCGGCTGAGTTCATGCAGTAACGTAACCCTGTTGGTTTTGGACCATCTTTGAATACATGCCCTAGGTGGGAATCGCCAAACTTACTTCGAACCTCTGTTCTTGGGTAAAGCAGCTTGTAGTCAGTAGTTGTAACGACATAAGCTTCGCTGATTGGTTGGGTGAAGCTCGGCCAACCCGTACCTGATTTGTATTTGTCTTTTGATGAGAACAAAGGCTCACCGGTAACGATATCAACATAAATACCTTCCTCTTTGTTATCCCAGTATTTGTTGTCAAATGGGCGCTCAGTAGCGTCTTCTTGCGTTACATCGTATTGAAGTGCTGTAAGCTTCGCTTTGAGCTCTGCATCAGACGGTTTTACGTATGTTTTAGCATTCGCTGTCGCATTCTTACTGTCGATGATCTGACGTAGTGTTTTAGGGTTGTCCTTTCTATCATCACCGAAGATTTTATCTAGGTACTGATCGCGGCCAGAAGCATAGCGGTAGTAGTTATAACGAACTTTACTCTTCTTGTAATAGTCTTGGTGATAGTCTTCCGCTGGCCAGAATTTTTCAAATTCAATCAGTTCTGTTTTTAGCGGTTCACCAAAGATATTAGCTTTGTCGATTTCCATCATGAAGTTCTGAGCAACATCTTTTTGTGCTTGGTTATGATAGAAAATAGCTGGTCGATAATGACGGCCTCGGTCTACAAAAGAACCTTTGTCATCGGTTGGGTCGATGTGTCGGAAGAATTGGTCAAGAACCTGTTCGTAGCTAACCACATCAGGGTTATAGGTCACGTTGATCACTTCGATGTGACCTGACTTACCCGAAGAGACCTGTTTGTAGGTTGGGTTTTCCAGTTTACCACCAGAGTATCCAGAGATAACGTCGGTTACACCTTTTAGCTTCTCTAGATCGGACTCCGTACACCAAAAACAACCACCAGCCAGTGTCGCGATTTCACTATTACCTGAATTAGCTGTTTTATCCATTGTATTGGCAGTGCCAGTCTGGCTTACAAACAGCGAAATCAGTGGTAGCGCAACCACGAGTGATACCAATATTTTAGATAATTTATTCATAGATACCTCATCTTGACGTTCTTCTCATTCGATTTTGAATGTACGAATAGAGACAGGTTTTAGATGGAAAAAATTGCATCATTCACAAAAAAATATGTCGCCGAGAAAATCTTGCTCATAAATGCCGCCAGTAGTAGGGTGTCAGTATTGATATCCAATAATAGACAGCGATGGCGGTTATCGTACATCTAAGGAACAACATGCAAGCAGAAGTTAAATGGGTCGAAGGCTTTAAATTCCTAGGTCAATCTCAATCTGGCCACTCTGTAGTAATGGATGGCAGTGGTGGTGCAACCGCGCCAAGCCCAATGGAAATGGTCCTTATGGCCGCTGGTGGTTGTAGCTCTGTTGATGTCGTCGATGGTTTGAAATCTGCAGGCCAGAACATCACAGGCTGTAACGCAAAACTTGAAACGACACGTCGTGAAACAGCACCAAAAATCTTTACTGTGATTAACATTCACTTTGAAGTGTCTGGTGACAACCTTGATCCTGAGCAGGTCGCTAAGGTGTGTGCGGATTCATTAGAAAAGTACTGTTCTGTATGTCTAATGTTAGGTGCTGGCGTAGAAATGACTCACAGCTGGGAAATCGTCTAGTCTTCTGATTGTACAGCTTGGCGGTAGGCTAATCTTTACGGCTTACGGCTTACGGCTTATCGCTTACGGTTTTTAGGCATAGCCAGACAAAGAAAAGGGCGGAGCACTTTAAAGTGCTCCGCCCTTATTATTTTAACTAAGGTAGAGTGCTATTATTCAGCAGCTTCTACGAT
>NZ_JBFRTU010000048.1:0-226 GCF_041474275.1 Vibrio sp. 10N.222.52.B7
GAGCGACTGGTTGTCATGTGGAAATCAACATTGGAGGTTATATGTCAGTCGCTAAAACAATAAAAACGCACCTAAACAACATTGAGGAATATACCTGTTGTCTGCTGCTCGCAAGCTTTGTCCTATTGCTGTTTACACAAATCCTTACTCGTCAGTTCTTTGATTACTCTATCCCTTGGGGGGATGAGGTCGCTACTTACATGTTCGTTTGGTTTGCCTATCTAGG
>NZ_JBFRTU010000048.1:918-1189 GCF_041474275.1 Vibrio sp. 10N.222.52.B7
TTTGGTTTGCCTATCTAGGGGCTGTTGTTGCGGCCAAGATGTCGGCGCACAACCGAGTGAGCTTTCACTTTAAATTCTTTCCGCCAATCGTGCAGACCGTGAGTGAAACCATCGCTGACTTCTTATGGCTCTGTTTCAACGGCTACTTCGTTTACCTCAGCTACGACTTCGTGTTCAACAAAATGAATCTGTTTTGGAAGTCTCAGACTACAGGTATCCCGATGAAGTACTTCTACATGATTTTACCTATCGCGTTTTCACTGATGATGAT
>NZ_JBFRTU010000048.1:1996-2299 GCF_041474275.1 Vibrio sp. 10N.222.52.B7
AAAATGACGGCACAAAAGTCAGCGCAATAGTCATCACAGAGAATAGTCGTAATAGAGAGATGTAATAATGGAATCCTATTTAACTCTAATTTTATTTGGTGGCTTTTTAACGCTGTTAATTCTGGGCGCACCAATCACAGTATCACTGGCTGGCGCTTCGATGGCGGCCTATATGCTGCTCGACAAAAATCCCATCGCTTTAGTACAAATCGCGTTTACCTCGGTGGGTAACTTCCCGCTAATGGCCCTGCCAGCCTTTGTTCTTGCGGGTGCATTAATGGAGGCGGCGGGTATCTCCAAACG
>NZ_JBFRTU010000048.1:3012-5160 GCF_041474275.1 Vibrio sp. 10N.222.52.B7
CGGCGGGTATCTCCAAACGTCTGGTGGATATCGCCGAAAGCTTAGCGGGTCCCGTAACAGGTGGCCTTGGCGCAGCAACGGTAATGGCGTGTCTTTTCTTTGGTGCTATCTCGGGTTCAGGCCCTGCAACCACCGCTGCGGTAGGCATGCTAATGGTGCCTGCGATGGTCAAGCGTGACTACGATAAGAGCTACGCATCGGCAGTTACTGCTGCATCTGGTGGCTTGGGCATTATCATCCCACCATCCATTCCCTTGGTTATCTTTGGTATCTCCGCAATGGGCTTAATGGCGCCACCGGAAGCCATTGCTCAACACGGCCAGTTTGCTTCTTTGTCTATTCCAAAACTGTTTGTTGCTGGGGTTGTACCGGGCTTCATCATGGCTTCGACGCTGGTGGTAACCAACTACTTCATTGCTAAGCGAGAAGGCTATAAAGGGTTGACTGAAACCTGGTCGTTTGGCGATGTAAGGCACTACTTGCGCCGCGGTTTATGGTCGATATTAGCGCCGTTCTTGATTCTTGGCGGTATCTACAGCGGCATGTTCACACCAACAGAATCTGCGGTTGTAGCGATATTCTATTCGTTGTTTGTGGGTGTATTTATTCACCGCGAATTGTCGTTCAAAAGTGTGATGAAATCTCTATCGACCACGACATGGATCACCGGACGTGTGTTGTTGATCCTCTTTGCAGCAACAGTATTTGGACGCTTGTTGATCGAGCAAAAGATCCCGGTTGTCGTGGCTGAATCATTACTCAGTTTTACCGACAACATGTACATGGTGTGGGCGCTAACCATTACCTTGTTGTTGTTCATCGGCATGTTTATGGAAACCTTAGCGGCGATCATGATCATCGTGCCAGTGTTACTGCCAATCATGTACATGCTGGGCGCTGATCCAACTCACGTGGGCATCGTGGTGGTGTGTACCTTATCGATAGGTTTTGCAACGCCGCCGCTTGGGGAAAATATCTTTGTCGCCTCGGGAATAGGGGGTTCCACGGTTGAACAAATCACCGCGAAGATCCATCCCTTTGTTCTTGCTTCTGTTGTGGGCGTTTTCGTTATCGCTTTCTTCCCACAAATTACGCTTTGGCTACCGTCCTTAGTCGGCTATTAGGAGAGATAACCATGAATTTATCCAGAATCATCCTCATTGGTTGTGCCGTGTTTGCAGTGGTGAGTGGTATTAGTTTACGTGCGGAACACTCTGAAATAGAGAAAGAAGCCAAGCCTGTCAATGTGCTCGATATTTCTGAACCACATGTTGTCAGTAAGGCTGAAAGAAGAGCCAAAACCTTGCTTGCCAAGGCAGTGATACACGTTCAAAAAGAGGGCGACGATAGCGTCAAAGACTTCATGAGTGACCCTGAATATATCGATGGTGAGCTTTATGTGTTTGCGTTGGGCATTGATGGCCAATTCCTTGCCAGCGGCGGCTCGTCAATGGTGTTAGTGGGTGACAGTGTTTTAGATACGCAAGACGTCTACGGTAATCCTTTTTTCCGTGAAATGATCACCAAAGCAGTACACAACGGTTTTGGTGAAGTGAAGTATCACTGGACCAATCCGACCGATCGAATGGGTGAGCCGAAAACGACTTTCTTTGAACGTGTGGGTGATGTGATTGTCGCTGTCGGTTATTACCCTGAACGTTCCAGTGCGGCCGAAGCAAAGAATTTACTGGCGAGAGCGATGACCGCGATAGTGGAGTCAGAACAAGAGAGCCTAAATGAGTTTAATGATGCCGATGGCAGCTTTGTAGAAGGGGATTTGTATGTGTTTGTGATGGATATGAGCTCTGGAAAGTTGCTGGCGCATGGGGTCTCTCCTGAGCTAGTTGGGCGTTCGCACAGCGAGATTCTAAGCCCTGACGATAAGCCAATTCTTACTGAGATGTTGAACCTTGCGAAAGAAAACGGCCGAGGTGTTTACACTTATCGTTGGTTGAACCCGCTGTCGAGTAAAGTCGAAACCAAGCACACGTATTACCGTGTTATCGACAATAAGCTAGTAGGGGTCGGTTATTACACAAATTCAAACAAGACGTAAAAATGAATATTCTATGATCGTAAGTCTATTTAAATTAATGGCTTACGACTCTTTTTACCCCTAAAAATAGGAGTGTGTAAAAAAGCAATTTA
>NZ_JBFRTU010000049.1:0-26953 GCF_041474275.1 Vibrio sp. 10N.222.52.B7
TACGAGATACGAGATACGATCAGGATGTCTCTTAGTGAAATGAAGTTCAACATACTTCAACGCTAAATTGTATTGAGCTTCCCTAGAATACAGACGTAAAAAAACCGCTAGTTGCCTAGCGGTTTTTTTGGTTTAGCGAAACTTATTAAGCCAAGGCCTAAGGCATCTCGTCAAACTCTTCACCTTCTTTGTCCACTTGTGGTGGCATTAGGTGTTCACGCGTAATACCTAACTTCATAGCCAGTGCAGATGCAACGTAGATAGAAGAGTAAGTACCAACCGTAATACCCAGTAGAAGTGCAGTCGCGAAGCCGTGAATCATAGCGCCGCCCTGAACGAACAGTGCGATAACTACGAATAACGTGGTACCAGAAGTGATCAATGTACGGCTCAATGTTTGTGTGATTGAGCTGTTCAGTACTTCAGGTGCTTCACCCTTACGCATCTTACGGAAGTTCTCACGGATACGGTCGAATACAACAATGGTATCGTTGAGGGAGTAACCGACGACCGTTAGCAAGGCTGCTACGATGGTAAGGTCGACCTCAATTTGCATTAGAGAGAACACACCCAGAGTGATGATAACGTCGTGCGCCAGTGCTAATACTGCACCCGCAGCCAAACGCCATTCAAATCGCACTGATACGTAGATCAAGATACAGATAAGAGAAACTAGAATAGCAAGGCCACCCGCTTCTGTTAATTCGTCACCCACGTTAGGACCAACGAACTCGATACGACGCATTTCAACTTGCTCACCAGTACCATTCTCAATAGCAGAAAGGATTTGGTTACCAAGCGTTTCGCCCGCTACGCCATCACGTGGACGTAAACGAACCATCACATCACGAGCTGAACCGAAGTTCTGTACCGTTGCATCACCAAAGCCTTCGGCTTCTAGTGCACTACGAATATCAGGAAGGTGTGCCGGTTGTTCAAAACCAACTTCAATCAGAGTACCGCCAGTAAAATCTAGACCCCAGTTCAACGATTTCGTTGTTAGGGTGAAGATAGCAGTACCAATCATCAAGATAGAAAAAACAAAGGCAACCTTTGACCAACGCATAAAGTCGATCATTTTGTCTGCTTTTAGAATCTGAAACATATTAATTCCTAGCCTTAGATCGACAGTTTTTTAACGCGTTTGCCGCCATACATCAGGTTCACGATACAACGTGTTCCGATAATAGCTGTAAACATTGAAGTCAAGATACCGATAGACAGCGTTACCGCGAAGCCTTTGATAGCACCCGTACCCACAGCAAATAGAATGATTGCTGTTAGTAGTGTGGTGATGTTGGCATCGGCGATTGTGCTGAATGCGTTCGCGTAACCTTGGTGAATCGCTTGTTGTGGACTGCGTCCATCTCGAAGCTCTTCACGTATACGCTCAAAGATCAGAACGTTCGCATCAACCGCCATACCAACCGTTAATACGATACCGGCAATACCTGGTAGGGTCATGGTAGCCCCCGGAATCATCGACATAACACCGATAATCAACACCAAGTTAGCCATTAGCGCAACGTTCGCAATCAGACCAAAGCTACGGTAGTAAAGCAGCGTAAACAGCATTACAGCAGCCATACCCCAAACCATCGCCATGATACCCATATCGATGTTTTGCTGCCCCATAGATGGACCAATGGTACGTTCTTCTACAATCGAGATAGGCGCAATCAATGCACCAGCACGCAGTAGAAGTGCCAAGTTATGAGCTTCAGCCGTTGAATCGATACCAGTAATACGGAAGTTACGGCCTAGCGCAGATTGAATCGTCGCTTGGTTAATCACTTCTTCGTGCTTACTCAAGATAACTCGACCTTCCGGTGTTTTACGACCGCTGTCTTTGTACTCTGCAAATACCGTTGCCATTAGCTTACCGATATTCTGACGAGAGAATGCAGACATCTTGCTACCACCTTCGCTGTCTAGCGAGATGTTAACTTGAGGACGACCATATTCATCAACACTTGAGCTTGCATCAGTAATACTTGAGCCGCCTAGAATAACGCGCTTCTTAAGTACCACAGGACGACCATCACGATCTTGCTTGATTTCGCTACCCGCAGGAGCACGACCAGAAGCGGCAGCGGCTAAGTCAGCACTGCTATCCACTTCACGGAACTCAAGCGTCGCGGTAGCACCAAGAATTTCTTTAGCGCGAGCCGTGTCTTGAACACCAGGCAATTCCACTACGATACGGCTAGAGCCTTGACGTTGAACCAAAGGTTCAGCAACACCAAGTTCGTTAACACGGTTACGTAGAATGGTAATGTTTTGCTCTACCGCATAGTTGCGGATTTCTTGAAGACGAGCCTCTGTGAAGCTAGCAACCAAAGAAAAACGACCATTAGATTCAGAATCTACAAACGTCATGTCTTGGTGCTTAGATTGCAGTAGCGATTTCGCTTCAGCAAGCTGCTCGGCGTTACGTAGAATCACTTCAACCGCATCTTTACCAGATGGGCGAATTGCACGGTAACGGATTTTTTCTTCACGAAGTTCGCTACGGAACGCTTCTTCTTGTTGGCCAACCAGCTTTTGCATCGCAGCGTCCATATCCACTTCCATCAAGAAGTGAACACCACCACGTAGGTCAAGACCAAGCTTCATTGGTGCAGCACCAATAGATTCAAGCCAATCAGGAGTTGAAGCAGCTAAGTTTAAAGCAACGATTACGTCTTCATCTAATGCTTCAGTGATGACATCACGAGCACTAATTTGAGAGTCTGTATCGTTAAAGCGAACAAGAATGGAACCGTTTTCTAGAGCAACGGATTTAGTAGAAAGGTTTTCAGCTTCAAGAGCATTGGTGACAGCATCCAGCGTAGACATATCTACAGAGGCGCCGCGCGCCCCTGTAACTTGAACTGCCGGATCTTCACCGTATATATTCGGAAGTGCGTACAACGCAGCGATGGCGATAGTAAACACCACCATCAGGTACTTCCATAACGGGTAACGGTTTAGCACAGCGAGGATCCTCTAGCTGTTTATAGAGATTTCAGAGTACCTTTTGGTAGCACTGCTGTAACGAAGTCTTTCTTGATAACTACTTCGTTGTTTGCATTCAGTTCGATAGCAACGTAGTCGCTGTCTTCTGCAATCTTAGTGATCTTGCCAATTAGGCCGCCGCTTGTAAGAACTTCATCACCTTTGCCCATAGAAGACATAAGGTTCTTGTGCTCTTTAACACGCTTAGCTTGTGGACGGTAGATCATGAAGTAGAAGATCACAGCGAACATACCTAGCATGATAAGCATTTCGAAACCGCCGCCTGCTGGTGCACCTTCTGCTGCTGCGTGAGCTTGAGAAATAAACATTTAAAACATCCTCTATTTATATTTTCGTAATTGTTTGTCTAATTGGGTCGCATCCCTTTATTTTCAAGCCCCATCACTCGGAAGAGAGATAGGGCTCGCAAAAAAGAAATACTAAGATTCTTTACCTAGTGGTGGCACTTCACGCCCCATTCTTGCGTAGAACTCTGCAACGAACTCTTCAAAGCGGTCTTCATCGATAGACTGACGAATGTCTGACATTACTCGTTGGTAGAAACGCAGGTTATGAATCGTGTTCAGTCGAGCACCTAGGATTTCGTTACAACGATCCAAATGGTGTAAGTACGACTTGCTGTAGTTCTTACAAGTGTAACAGTCACACTCTGAATCTAGTGGTGTTGTATCGGTTTTATGCTTCGCATTACGGATCTTGATCACACCTTCAGTCACAAACAGGTGGCCGTTACGTGCATTTCGCGTTGGCATTACACAGTCAAACATGTCGATACCACGGCGAACACCTTCAACCAAGTCTTCCGGTTTGCCTACGCCCATTAGGTAACGTGGCTTATCTTCTGGCAGTTGAGGACATGTGTGCTCAAGAATGCGGTGCATATCTTCTTTTGGTTCGCCTACTGCTAGGCCACCTACTGCGTAACCGTCAAAACCAATTTCTGTTAGGCCTTTAACGGATACATCACGAAGGTCTTCGTACACGCCACCTTGAACGATACCGAACAGTGAGTTCGGGTTTTCAAGTTTGTCGAAGTGGTTACGTGAACGCTCAGCCCAACGAAGAGACATCTCCATTGAGTCTTTTGCTTCTTTGTGTGTCGCAGGGTAAGGCGTACACTCATCGAAGATCATTACGATGTCTGAACCTAAATCTTTTTGGATTTCCATAGACTTCTCAGCGTCCATGAAGATCTTGTCACCGTTTACAGGGTTACGGAAATGAACACCCTCTTCAGTGATTTTACGCATTGCACCTAGGCTGAATACTTGGAAGCCGCCTGAATCAGTCAGGATAGGACCGTGCCAGTTCATGAAATCGTGCAGGTCACCGTGCATTTTCATGATTTCTTGACCAGGACGTAGCCATAGGTGGAATGTGTTACCTAATAGGATTTCAGCACCTGTGTCTTTTACTTCTTCAGGTGTCATACCTTTAACAGTACCGTAAGTACCTACAGGCATGAATGCTGGGGTTTCGACGGTACCGCGTTCAAACTGAAGTTGACCACGACGTGCGCCGCTATTAGTTTTTTTAAGTTCGTATTTTAATTTCACGAAGCCTCCAATATGCCAGAGAAACAATCTGACTGTTAATTCAGAACCTTAGGCCAAACAAAAGTTCAGTCTAGTGGGTTCTATGAGGAGCGGTCGCGTATTCCTTGCGAGAGATTAGACAGACACCCTGCCCGACTCCTAGCTTACTGCTAGCACCCGTAAATTTTTGTATCGCTTAAACCAGCTTAAGTTAGCTCGTTTTCTTATTGATGAACATCGCATCGCCGTAGCTGAAGAAACGATATTCGCTCTTCACTGCGTGATCGTAAGCGCCCATCACATTATCGTAGCCAGCAAATGCACTCACCAACATAATCAGTGTTGATTCTGGCAAGTGGAAGTTGGTAATCAGGCAATCCACCAACTGGTATTCATAGCCAGGGAAGATGAAGATTTCTGTATCACCAAAGAAAGGAACGAGCTCGGTGCCTTTCTTCAATGCATCTTGCGCTGCACTTTCTAGTGAGCGTACTGATGTTGTACCAACAGCAATAATACGTCCGCCACGAGCTTTTGCTGCAGCTACGGCGTCAACCACTTCTTGCGGCACTTCAACGTACTCAGCATGCATGTGGTGATCATTGATGTTATCTACTTTTACTGGCTGGAACGTACCAGCACCAACGTGAAGCGTCACGTAAGCAAACTCAACACCTTTTTCTTTCATGTCGGCCATTAGCTTGTCATCAAAGTGAAGGCCTGCTGTTGGCGCTGCAACCGCACCCGGCTTTTCATTATAGACAGTCTGGTAGCGCTCTTTATCTGCATCTTCATCAGGACGATCGATGTAAGGAGGCAGTGGCATGTGACCAACACTGTTAAGAATCTCTAAAACGCTTTGATCGGATGTGAAATGGATTTCGAATAACGCATCGTGACGCGCCACCATTTCAGCTTCATATTCATCGTTCTCACCAAGGAACAACTTGGTACCCGGCTTCGGTGATTTAGAACAACGAACATGCGCAAGAATGCTTTTCTCATCAAGCATACGTTCAACCAGCACTTCAAGCTTACCGCCTGATGCCTTGCGACCAAATACACGAGCTGGAATCACTCGAGTGTTATTGAAAACAACAAGATCGCCTGGCTCAACCAAGTCTAAAACGTCTTTAAACGAACCATCAGCTAGGTTACCGCTGTTGCCATCTAATTTAAGCAGGCGGCTTGCTGTACGCTCCTCTTGAGGGTAGCGAGCAATGAGTTCATCTGGTAGGTCAAAGTGAAAATCTGAAACTTGCATGTGTCTAGTCTTGTCTTAGTTGATGAGATTTGTGCCGTTGACGAATCATAAATCGTAGTTGCTGGATAATCGTTACGGTAAGTCAATCGTTACCAGAAACACATCGCAAACACGACTAAAAATTTCGCAGTGGGCTAGTATAGGCACACGAGCCGCAATAGCAAGGTTTACAGCACTGGATTATTGTAAAGAGGCGTAAAATGATGCGACTGATTCACCTCCTCAAGCTAAAGAATTAGTTGCATAAAACTCACCCAAGAATGCGTCAGATCTCAGTTATTTTTTGGATAAAAAACTATAGTAATAGCAACAAATAAAAAAGAAGGAGGTTCGTATGATCAAGGTTGAAGATATGATGACTCGCAACCCTCATACCCTATTGCGCTCACACTCACTGGCCGATGCTAAGCACATGATGGAAGCACTTGATATCCGCCATATTCCGGTCGTCGATTCCGACAGGCAACTACTAGGTGTCGTCACACAACGAGACGTTCTCGCCGCTCAAGAATCCAGCCTACAAAACATCCCACAAGCTCAATCTTTTACTCTTGCTACTCCCCTCAACGACATCATGCACAAAAGTGTTATGTCGGTAGAGCCGCGTGCAGGATTAAAAGAATCGGCTATCTACATGCAGAAACATAAAGTGGGCTGTTTACCTGTCGTAGAAAACCACGAACTAGTAGGCATTATTACAGACAGCGATTTTGTCACGATAGCGATCAATTTACTGGAGCTGCAAGAAGAAGTAGAGCCAGAAGAAGCAGAAGTAGAGTAACGCTCGGAATTGATATAAAGAAGAGCGGCCAATTCAGCCGCTCAGAGGGATTGTTGTCGCAGCGGATTATTATAGAAGCTCAGATACCACATCCGCTAATTGATGGAATGTCTCACGACGCGAAGAGCTTGGTCGCCAGACAAGGCCAATATCTCGGTAGGCCTGCTGACCAGGAGGATCGATCACAACGAGATTCTGGTTTTCCAATAAACCGTGGTCGATCGCCATTTGCGGAATAAAGGTGGTTCCTAAACCATTGGCCACCATTTGCACCAATGTGTGAAGGCTCGTCGCTGTGAACGGGTTTATCTTCTCTTTATCCGTTAACTTACAAGCCGACACAGCATGCTCTGTTAAACAGTGCTCGTTCTCCAACAAGAATACAGATTCGTCGGGCAGGTCATCGTATTTAATCGGAACACGAATACCGTCAGCTTGATTGCGACTTATCACCATACGGAAAGGGTCTTGCCCAACAACTTGGCTTTCCATATTGTCGATATCGACAGGCAGAGCCAGAATCAGTACATCTAAGTCTCCATGACGCAGCGCAGCCAATAGGTTGGTTGTTGTGTCTTCACGTAACAATAAATTAAGCTGAGGAAAGCGTTGGTTGGCCTCTTGTACCAAATCACACAGAAGGAATGGCGCAATGGTAGGGATACACCCGACTCTTAGCTGCCCTTGCATCGCGTCTCCATTACATAGATTTCCAAGTTCGACAAGATCTTGCCCTTTCGCCAATAGCTCTCGACCGTGCTTGACCACCAGCTCACCTGCTTGCGTGAAAACCAGCGGGCTCTTTTTATCTTTCTTCTCATAAAGCGGGCAACCAATGAGTTCCTCTAGGTTTTGAATGCCTTTACTTAACGTAGATTGACTGACGAAACAGCGATCAGCGGCATCACTGAAATGACGAGTTTCGTGAAGAGTAACAAGATAGTGAAGTTGCTTAAGACTTGGCCATTTATTCATGAAATTACTTTGTAATATGAGTAGGATAAGTTACGTAAAGGTCATAAGACCTAAGGACAGGACAAAGAATAAGCTTATCGCTTTTTTCGATTAACTTAATCTATTTAATTCGCTTTTTTCTATAGTACCGATTGTACTATAGTTTGTCGCGTAGAAACGGAGCCCAAACAAAGATGTGTTGGGCCAACTAATTTTTTAGGAGATTCCAAAATGGTACTAGTAGGTCGTCAAGCCCCTGACTTTACTGCAGCAGCTGTTCTAGGTAACGGTGAGATCGTTGATAACTTCAACTTCGCAGAATTCACTAAAGGTAAGAAAGCTGTAGTTTTCTTCTACCCACTAGACTTCACTTTCGTTTGTCCTTCAGAGCTAATCGCTTTCGACAACCGTCTAGAAGATTTCCAAGCTAAAGGCGTTGAAGTAATCGGTGTTTCTATCGATTCACAATTCTCTCACAACGCATGGCGTAATACTGCTATCGCTGACGGCGGTATCGGTCAAGTTAAATACCCTCTAATTGCTGACGTTAAGCACGAGATCTGCAAAGCATACGATGTTGAGCACCCAGAAGCAGGCGTTGCTTTCCGTGGTTCTTTCCTAATCGACGCTGACGGTCTTGTACGTCACCAAGTAGTTAACGATCTTCCACTAGGTCGTAACATCGACGAAATGCTACGCATGGTAGACGCACTAAACTTCCACGAGAAGAACGGTGAAGTTTGTCCTGCACAATGGGAAGAAGGTAAATCAGGTATGGACGCATCTCCAAAAGGTGTTGCAGCATTCCTATCTGAGCACGCTGACGACCTAAGCAAGTAATTATCTCTTAAGCCCGAACTCAACGCGGGTTAATGGTTGGAAGACTCTCTATAAAGAGACATAAAGCATAAGCTAATAGCGCAAAGCGCACCGCCAATCAGTTAAGAAGTAAAGTCCTATTAAAAGCCCGAAGTTAACGCTTCGGGCTTTTTGTTTTCTCCCTAGACTGTTTCTTATATACATAATTGAGGTAGTTCTAAACCCAAACTTTACCTCTATTTTCCTCCGCTACAACCTATTCATGTCCGTATCTAGATTGCTATTATTTCATCAGTATCTTTTTGAACGGATAAACAAGATGAACACCGAAATTGAAGTCTGTATCGATAACTTAGAATCTCTTCATAACGCACTATCTGGTGGCGCGAATCGAATTGAGCTTTGCTCTTCATTGGCACTTGGCGGATTAACTCCAAGCTTCGGAATGATGAAGCAAGCGGCAATAATTTCGTCCGTTCCTGTCTACGCTATGATAAGACCAAGACAAGGCGATTTCATTTTCAATAACGACGATATGCTCTGTATGCTTGAAGATATTGAAGCTTGTGCAAATGCAGGATTGGATGGGGTCGTACTTGGTGTGTTAGCGCCGAACGGAAGTATCGATATGCCAAAAATGCAACAACTGGCTGACAAAGCGCACTCGTTAAAGCTTGGGATTACCTTCCACAGAGCCATCGATCAAAGCTCTGATTTCCAAGCAGCATTAGAACAAATCATTACACTTGGATGCGAAAGAGTCCTGACATCAGGGCTTGCTGCTAATGCTGAGCAAGGTATCGATGTATTGGCTGCAATGGTCAAACAAGCCGATGGACGAATTGATATCATGGCGGGGGCTGGCGTTAACGCTGCGAATGCTAAAATGATTCAAAGCGCTACCCAAGTACCTGCTCTTCACCTTTCAGGTAAATCAACAAGACCGAGCCTAATGGAAAACAACTCGAGTGCTCAAATGGGCAATGATGATATTGATGATTATCAGATCCCAGTGACAGATGCGAGTAAGATATCTGATGTGAGAGCCGCCCTCACCGCTTAGGGCAATAATCGCCAGCATAAATCCAGAGAACCTCGCTGACTAATCTAACTGACTGACGTATATTAGATTTAATAGCGCAGAAAATTTTCATGGATAGATATGGCTAAAGACTTATTCAGCTCTCTTGATTTAAACCTGTTACGAAGCAAAACATGTTTGGAAGAAACCAAATCCACGGCTTTCAGGCTGAAATTGGCGTGGCAAGTTATGACGGTACGAAAACGCGCTCAGGCGAAGTAGAAGAGAAAACAACACATGGTATAAGCCTAGGCGGGGCCTACGTTTACCAAGCGACACCAATGCTTGGATTACGTGCTGGTGTTGATATGAATATTTTTGATCACAACAAAACCTTTGTGCCTTACGACACAACGGTCAATTTCAATCTTGGTGCCATTATTAGCTTCTAAAGATAAACGCTATTTTAGTGCGTCATCAAGGCTTTGATCGCCGAGGTGACGTACATCTTTACCCTTCACAAAGTAAATAATGTATTCGCAGATATTCTGGCAGCGGTCTCCGACTCGCTCGATCGCACGAGCTGACCACATCACCTGCAAAATATTGGGAATGTTCTTAGGATCTTCCATCATATAGGTCATTAACTGACGAATAACGGCCTCGTACTCCGCATCCAACTTATCATCAAGCTTGTGAACTTCTGCTGCTGCATCAACATCCATACGAGCAAAAGCATCTAATACTTGGTGAAGCATGGTGATTGCCTGACGGCAAAGGGGCTCTAACGAAACATGGAATTTCTGCTCTTTGGTTGAAGGGATCTCAATAGCACCTTGCGCAATTTTAGAAGCAACATCGCCAATACGTTCCAGATCGGTAATCGTTTTGATGATCGCCATAATCAAACGCAGATCTTTCGCTGTCGGCTGACGCTTTGCAATAATTCGAGTACACGCCTCATCAATCGACACTTCCATCGCATTAACTTTATGGTCATCACGAATCACTTTTTTAGCCAATTCAACATCGTCTTTATGAAGCGCCTGCATTGCAAACGAGAGTTGCTGCTCCACTAACCCGCCCATGGTCAATACATGAGTACGGATCGACTCTAACTCGACATTGAATTGCCCTGAAATGTGGCGACCGAAATGCATACTTGCTCCTTGAAAGAAATGAAGAAAGCCATTTTTGTAGAGTGACTTAGCTCTAGATGACACCTTTGTAGAGGTTAGCCATATCTACCAGTAATGTAGTCTTCCGTCTGGTTTTTCAATGGAGACGTAAAAATTGAGTCCGTATCTGAGTACTCGATCAATTTTCCCATATGAATAAATGCAGTATGGTCACTTACACGCGCGGCTTGTTGCATGTTGTGGGTAACAATCACCACTGTGTATTGCGTTTTTAGATCGTTGATCAACTCTTCAATCGTCAAAGTAGAAATAGGATCCAGTGCCGATGTCGGCTCATCTAACAAAAGCACTTCAGGCTCAATAGCAACCGCACGAGCGATAACCAAACGCTGCTGTTGACCGCCAGATAAACCAAAAGCGTTCTCATGCAAACGGTCTTTCACTTCATCCCATAACGCAGCAGCACGCAGAGAGCGTTCAACCGCATCATCGAGATCTCGGCTGTTGCTAACGCCTTGTAGCCTCAAGCCATAAACCACATTCTCATAGATAGATTTAGGAAAAGGGTTTGGACGCTGGAATACCATACCAACACGGCGTCGTAAGGTCGCGACATCTACCTTGGGATGATAGACATTCTTACCATGAAGCTTCACTTTCCCGGAAACCTTACAGCCTTCAACAAGATCGTTCATGCGATTAATGCAGCGCAGCAGAGTCGACTTACCACAGCCAGAAGGGCCGATAAACGCCGTCACCTGCCCCTTCGGGATCTGCATCGAGATATCATCAAGTGCTTGGCTCTCTTTATAGTAAAGATTTAGCCCTTCAATCGAGATAGCAATTTGCTCATCCTTCAGGTTGTGAACATCAAGTGGTGCTTGGTAACCCAAGGTTTCATTAATCGAGAACATCTAATCTTGTCCTAAGGTTCGGTATTTTTCACGCAAGTTATTACGGATATTGATGGCTGTTAAATTCAACCCAACAATCACCGTAACCAATAAAAATGAAGTCGCATACACTAAAGGTCGTGCCGCTTCGATATTAGATGTTTGAAAACCAACATCATAGATATGAAAGCCTAAATGCATGAACTTTCTGTCTAAGTGTAGGTACGGGAACTGACCATCAACTGGCAAGCTGGATGCTAATTTCACAACACCCACCAGCATGAGTGGAGCAACTTCCCCCGCGGCTCTCGCGATTGCCAAAATTAAACCAGTGATAATCGCTGGGCTTGCCATCGGTAAAACAATGCGCCAAAGCGTCTCAAATTGAGTCGCACCAAGCGCTAATGAACCGTGCCTCACTGCACTAGGAATGCGCGTTAAGCCCTCTTCAGTGGTTACGATAACGACTGGAAGCGTCAAGACCGCTAAGGTTAGTGCTGACCAAAGTAGACCCGGCGTACCAAATGTCGGAGCGGGTAATCGCTCTGCATAAAACAACGTATCAATCGAGCCACCAATGGTATAGACGAAGAAACCTAAACCAAAAACGCCATACACGATCGAGGGTACACCCGCCAAGTTAATCACGGCGATACGAATTAAACGTGTTAGTGCGTTGTTTTTTGCGTATTCATGAAGATATATCGCAGCGACCACGCCAAGCGGCATCACGACGATCGACATGAGAATAACCAGCAAAACGGTGCCGAAGATCGCAGGAAACACACCGCCTTCAGAGTTTGAGTCTCGCGGATTCTCTGATAAGAACTTCCAAACTTGTTTGCCCCAGTGCCCAACCTTTTCTAGGTAAGACATATTATTCGGGTACCAATAATCCAGAATGTGACTTAGCGAGATCTCGACCAGCTCGCCTGTCATATCCTCAACCAGCAAGCTTTCGACATTAAGCTGCGTTCTAAGGTGCTCAAGCTTAACTTCGGCTTCATCCAACTGGCGATTTAATTCCAGTTTAGTTTGAGTATAGGTTGTAAGGTATTCATCGCTCACTGACTCATTGAGTTCAAGCTTACGCTTTTCTAAGCGCAGGTTTTCCAATTGCCAGCTGATATTGCGTATTTCTTGGTTCACAACACGCGACGTTTCTTTACGTAACGTATCAGCGAACGCCAAACCTTGTTCGAGCTTTTGGTCTATGTTCGAGTCAAAAGTGCCAGAAGCAGTTTTAAAACCCACCGGCTTACCAAAGAAGTAGCCACCTCGACTTCGTTCAATCACAACCCAATCAAGCGGGGTGGTGGGTTCACGTAAGTTAACATCCAGAATAGAAACAAAGTCCGCAGGGTACAGTTCTCTGTTAGCAACTTTGATGCTTAAGCGCTGTATCAGCCCAGTCGACAAATTTTGAGGAGACAAAAGGTCATGGACTTGTGGAACTTGCTCTATCGGGATGTATTTTCGTTCATATAACTGACCAACCAA
This sequence comes from Vibrio sp. 10N.222.52.B7, assembly GCF_041474275.1. Classification (NCBI taxonomy): domain Bacteria; kingdom Pseudomonadati; phylum Pseudomonadota; class Gammaproteobacteria; order Vibrionales; family Vibrionaceae; genus Vibrio; species Vibrio sp. 10N.222.52.B7. Next base: position 12,925 of record NZ_JBFRTU010000049.1, read on the forward strand.
TACATCTTGTTTTGATACGGTTTCGTCAAGATCGACCACTAGCGATAAGTCTTTGGAGTCAACTTGCCATTGATACAAAGGTGCGGGCCAAAAATAGGTTAAGCCCTTCCAACCAATCAGCAGCATTAGGCCAAGAACAGAAAGCATACTGATGCTCACCGCCCCGCCCGTAAGCCAGATCCACGGAGAGCCCGATTTAACCCAAGATAATAATGACTTCAGTTTATTCATCATGATCGACCTTGCTCTTGGCGTGCTGAAATCAAGGAGCTGCAAAGATCAAGAGACACGCTAGTCAAGCCACTAAAAGCCATTGATACACATTGAGGCAAACCTTTAAAACTACAGCGCACGATATTTATCTCTCAGTCTTTGTCTAACCCACTCAGCAACTGAGTTCACCGCGAATGTAAAGATAAACAGCAAGAGTGCAGCCAAGAACAGCAAGCGGAAATGAGAACCACCCACTTCTGATTCTGGCAGCTCAACAGCAATCGTTGCCGATAAAGTTCTCATCCCTTCCAAAACATTCCAGTCAAGAATTGGGGTGTTACCTGTCGCCATCAAGACGATCATGGTTTCACCAACTGCTCGCCCTAGGCCCATCATAACCGCAGAAAAGATACCTGGACTCGCCGTCAATAGCACCACATAAATAAGCGTCTGCCACGCCGTCGCACCCAACGCTAATGACCCATCAGACAAATGTTTAGGTACAGAGAAAATAGCATCTTCAGCAATAGTGAAAATCGTTGGGATGACCGCAAAGCCCATAGCAAAACCAACCACCAGCGCATTGCGTTGGTCAAAGTCGATGCCATAGCTGGCCAAGAAGGTACGAATATCACCACCAAACAATAAGGCTTCAATGTTGCTTCCACCAGCAAACACAGCAACTACTGTAACCACCAATACTGGAATCAATATCAGCGCGTGCCAACCATTAGAGAAGCGACCCGTTACCATCTTCGGTAAACAGAACCAAACAAGTCCAGTCAACAGTGTGCTCAGTGGTAATAACACCATTAATGAGAAGACAGCTGTTAAATGTGTCTCAACGATTGGAGCAAACCAAAGCCCAGCCAAGAATCCGATGATCACGGTCGGAAGAGCTTCCATCAGCTCTATCGAAGGCTTCACGACTCTTCGCATACGTGGAGACATGAAGTATGCGGTATAGATAGCTCCGAGCACAGCAACCGGCACGGCAAACATCATCGCAAACAGAGCGGCTTTAATAGTACCGAACGTGATAGGTACTAAACTGAATTTTTCTTCAAAGTCATCGTTCGCCGACGTTGATTGCCAAACGTATTGCGGTTCAGGGTAACTTTCATACCAGACCTTTTGCCAAAGCGATGAGAATGAGATTTGTGGGTATTCATTATCGACTTTAGCCACACTGATGGTGCCATCAATCAAAGTCGCCAGATGCAGTTCATTAGCAGACATAGCGGCTAGTTGTGGTGATTTATCAAAGGCTCGTTCAAACAAAGACAGCTTTTCACTGGTCGTATAGTGGCTTTGTAATGTGCCGTTCTTATAGAAGCTATAAAAACCCTTTCTATAAGTATCAGGAAGAATAAATTGCACTTGTTCAGCAAGTTGGAAGTCTCGAATATGGGTCAGGCTACGTTTTTCATTTTTGAGTACATCGAACCATTGAGAAACCTGTCCGTCCTCATGCGTAACCAACAACGAGTATGCACCAGAAAGTAAATCGATGCTTTTCACGGAATGTTTCGCATCATTCAAGCTAAGATCAATCACTTCACGAACATCAAAACCGTTATCTGATAGTTTCAAAACAACCAAATCCGATTGTGCTCGTAGGTATAAAGTTTGCCCATCAGGTGTGACAAGCAGTTGCTGTTGCAAGCCCAGCTTATCCGATAGCCATTGGCTCTTCTGAAAAACATACTGACCAGTAAGGTCACTCTGATACCACTTAACCAAGACTCGTTGGTCACTTAACTGAGCGGCAACCGTAATCCCACGTCCATTTTTAGAGAACGCGAATTTGTCGATCGTCGCCCCATTTGATGATTCATCATTTAAAAACGGTTCAGGGAGAGTGATTAGCTCAATTTTAGGCTCGGCTTCGCTGCCCTTTTTCAGCACAGGCGCACTATACTCAGGATAGAAAAAAGTAAGATTGCTTGCGCTGTCGGCAAAGGCAAACCAGTTTTCAGATGGGGTGTTTCGAGAAAAGGCGATGGGGTTGGCTACAACATCACGCTCAAAGTAAGAGTGTGTATTTTGAGACTCTAAATCCCAAAACTGTACCAAACCGGATTTTTCGATAGTAAATGCATGTTGACCATATTCATCAACCGATAAGACGATAGGCTTTTCTACGGCAACGGTCTTTACGGCTTGGTCTGTCTCTAAACCAGTATCAGAAAATACCGGTAAAATGACCATCGCCAAGTAAACAAAGATCAATACTAGGGCAGCTAGAACACTGACCGCGCCACATGTCACCGAAAAACGGACGAGACGATCTTTCAACCATCTTTTTTTGTCGCGCTCTTTCAATGAAAATTGGGCTGAAGCCATCTGTTTATCTACCTTTTTTTAGCTACTGACATAATATGTACGTTACATGACAATTATATTACAAGTTACGTTAAACAACTGAAACTAATAACAAGTTTGTTAGCCATATTTCTTAAAGTAAGATCATAGATTTTGTGAATTTTGCCATTCTAATTTAAAGTAATCAGCTCTATAGCCAGTACTCAAGGATTCTCATCTCGATGGAAAAAGACTATGTCACAAAAGAACTTAGCTGGTTATCCTTCAACGAAAGAGTGCTCCAAGAAGCGGCAGATAAGTCAGTTCCCTTAATCGAAAGAGTTCGTTTTTTAGGTATTTACTCGAAAAACCTCGATGAGTTTTACAAAGTCCGATTTGCTGATGTGAAGCGAAAGATCTTACTTCAAGATCCACAGCTAACCTCCAACTCGCCGAAAAGCCTACTAACTCAAATGCAGAGCAAAGCAAGCAAGCTCGATGCTCAATTCCATGAACTGTATAACGACTTGCTACTGGAATTGGCACGCAATCGTATTTTTCTGGTCAACGAACAGCAAATCAGCGAAGAACAAAGTGGCTGGATAAAAAAGTACTTTAAGAAAAAAGTGCTGCCACGCTTAACACCGCTTCTCTTGAACGAAGATAGCCAGTTACTCAATATTCTCAAAGACGAACAAAGTTACTTAGCCATCGACATCGAGCGTGAGGCATCTTCTCAATATGTCTTACTCGAAATCCCATCAGAGGCACTCCCTCGATTTGTTAAGTTACCGGAAGCTTCGGGTTCGCAGCGTACAACTTTGATCTTGTTAGATAATATAGTTCGATTTTGTTTGGATGACTTGCTTAAAGGATTCTTTGAGTATGACTCATTGCGTTGCTTTGCGATAAAAATGACACGTGATGCCGATTATGATCTGCAAGAAGACAACGAAAATAACCTATTAGAATCGATGTCATTAGGTTTAGAACAGCGCTTAACGGCACTGCCGATCCGTCTGATCTATGAGTCAGAGATGCCCGCTGAAATGCTCAACTTCTTACAAGTCAGACTTAAACTATCTGACTATGACAGTGTCATTGCGGGTGGTCGCTATCATAACTTCAAACACTTCTCTGAGTTCCCAAGCCTTAATCGACGTGATTTAGTTAATCGTCCACTACCCGCGATTAAGTGCGCGCATTTCAGCCACTACCCTAACTATTTCGAAGCGATCAAAGCTCGTGACATCTTGTTGCATTACCCTTATCACACCTTTAATCACATCACTGAACTCGTGAGGCAGGCTTCCTTTGACCCCAAGGTAACCTCCATAAAAATAAACATTTACCGTGTTGCAGAAGGCTCAAAACTCCTCAGCTCGATCATCGATGCGGCGCACAATGGCAAAAAAGTCACTGTGGTTGTCGAGCTGCAAGCCCGCTTTGATGAGCAAGCCAATATTCAATGGACCAAGAAACTTCAAGAAGCGGGTGTAAAAGTCATTCATGGCATCCCTAGTTTGAAGATCCATTCCAAGCTGCTGCTCATCAAACGAAAAGAAGGCAAGCATACAGAGCATTATGCCCATATTGGCACTGGCAACTTCCATGAAGTTACAGCGCGCGTGTATACCGATTTTTCTCTGCTCACTGCGAATGAAGATTTGACTCAAGAGGTGAGGCAAGTCTTTAAGTATATTGAAAATCCTTATCAAAAGTCACAGTTCAAACAACTGATTGTGTCACCGAAGAATACAAGAAAACGTCTGTACCAATTGATAGATAATGAAATACAAAATGCGATAGAAGGTAAGCCTGCGAGCATCACTCTAAAACTCAACAACTTGGTCGATCGAGAGATCATTGAAAAGCTCTATCAGGCCAGCCAAGCCAATGTAAAAGTGAGAATGGTGATTCGCGGCATGTGCTCTCTTGTCCCTGGCATACCCAACATCAGTGACCATATTGAGATAATCAGTGTGGTCGATCGTTTCCTCGAACACCCTAGAGTGATGATATTTGGTAACGCTGGAAAGCCGAAAGTCTATATATCTTCCGCTGACTGGATGACACGAAACTTTGATCACCGCATCGAAGTTGCAGCCCCAATTTTAGATCCAAAGATCAAGCAAACCATTATCGATATCACCGAGTTTCATTTCGATGACAGCAACAAAGCTCGAGTACTAAACCAATCGATGAGCCACCCTTACATACAACCACCAGCAAACCCACTTGATTACCCGACGTCACAACTCTCCACTTACCACTATATTAAACGTATGGAGAAACTTGCTCGCAAGAAGTACAAACAAGAGAAGAAATCATGCCGCTAATTGATAACAAACATTCTCGATGTATTGCCGCTATCGACTTGGGTTCGAACAGCTTCCATATGGTGGTTGCCCGAGTATTCGATCAACACCTGCAATTAGTCAGCAGGCACAAACAGAAAGTGAGATTAGGTGATGGATTGGATGAACATAACGTCCTATCCGAAAGCGCTATCGAACGAGGTCTAGAATGCCTCAAGGTGTTCGCAGAGCGACTAGCGGATTTTGAACTTGATGATGTCAGAGTTGTTGCGACTCATACCCTAAGAAAAGCCAAAAACGCTAAAGACTTCTTAGAGCAAGCCAAACCACTGTTTCCTTTTCCAATAGAGATCATCTCAGGTCAAGAAGAAGCTCGAATAATCTATAACGGCGTAGAACACACTCAAACCGCTTCTGAATCTAAGTTGGTTATTGATATCGGTGGAGGGAGTACCGAACTCGTCGCCGGACAAGGCTTTACCCCCCTGATTATGCGCAGTTTACCGATGGGGTGCGTCAACTTCACTCAACGCTATTTTGCTGACGAAGGGCTAACTTCACAGCACTTCTCAGATGCTTATACTGCAGCTACTCGTCTATTGATGCCATTGATTGAAGAATACACAAAAGTCCCTTGGGAGATCGCTTTTGGCTCATCTGGAACCACGAAGTCAATAAAAGAGGTACTCATTGGCTTAGGGTTCACCGATGGTCTCATTACGCCACAACGCCTGTCCTATTTAAAGAATCACTTATGTGAGTTTTCATCATCCAACACCTTAAATCTTGCAGGCTTAAGTGATGAGAGAAAGCCGGTGTTTGCAGCAGGCGTCACCATTCTTTCAGCAGCCATGGATACTTGGGACATCAAGGAGTTACATTTTTCTGATGGTGCTCTGAGAGAAGGCGTTCTTTATGACATGGAGGATCGGTTTAAAGATATTGATGTTCGAACAAGAACTGCCGAAACGCTCGTCTCTCGATACCATGTAGACGTAACTCATGGCGAGAAAGTCAAAGTACTCGCCCTTGCATTGCTGAAACAAGTACAGCCTCAAGTGACAACTGCGGTCACTAATGAGCTGTATGATCTGCTTGGTTGGGCTGCAGTACTTCATGAGGTAGGACAAAGCATTGCATTCCAAGGCTATCACCGCCATTCGGCTTATCTGCTTAAGCATACGACAATGCCAGGCTTTAATACTGAGCAACAACGCCTTATATCAGCATTGGTTCGCTATCAAAGAAAAGCGCTCAAACTACAAGATTTGCCGGAACTTTCTCTGTTTACTCAGCAACAAGTCACCCTGCTGATTCGTATATTGAGACTCGCTATCTTACTCAACCGTCAGCGAAATCAAGCACTGGCCCCAGACGTGACTCTAACGATTGAACAACAGGATAACTGGGAATTGAAAGGAACTAACAGCGATTGGTTGGCCCAAAACCAACTGCTTGATTATGAGCTCAGAGAAGAGCAACAACGTTGGAAAAATGCAGAATGGTCGTTGCAGCTAAAATAACGAACAGTCAAAATAAAAACAGCTTGCGACGCGCAAGCTGTTCATACGTTTTTTTCTAAGTTTGTCGTAGCCTGAATTAGAGCCCGACTTTTGCCAACTCTTGCTCTGCGAACTCAGACGGTATCGCTAAATAACCATCTTTTTCTACAAGCTCTTGTCCCTGCTTTGAGAATACAAAAGTAAGGAACTCTCTCTCAACCGGAGAAAGTGGTTTATCCGGATGCTTATTCACATACACATAGAGAAAACGAGATAGAGGGTAATCACCACTCAAGATATTCTCACGCGTAGGCTCAACATAATTAGAGCCGTGCTCTGCAATAGGAATCAGCTTAACACCTGCTACGCGGTAGCCAATGCCCGAGTAGCCAATCCCACTGATGGATGAAGCGACCGACTGAACGACTGAAGCCGAACCAGGTTGCTCATTCACACGATTTTTAAAGTCACCGCCGCACAGTGCATTCTGTTTGAAGTATCCATAAGTCCCCGATACAGAATTGCGACCGAACAATTGGAATCGATGTTTCGCCCATGGCTGATCGATTCCGAGATCTTGCCAGTTATTGAGGGGCCTTGTTGCTCCGCAGCGTAATGTCTCAGAAAAAATGCCATCAATCTGACGAAAGTTAAGCCCTTCAATAGGATTATCTCGGTGGACAAACAGCCCGATTGCGTCAATAGCGACTCGTAATGCAGTTGGCTTATAACCATGCTCTCTTTCAAAGGCTTCCACTTCACGTAAACGCATTGGTCGGCTCATAGGACCAAGGTGAGCAGTCCCTTCCGTCAATGCAGGAGGCGCAGTAGAAGAGCCCGATGCTTGGACCTGAGCGTTCACATTCGGGTAGTAGGATTTAAACTCCTCTACCCACAATGTCGTCATCCCAGCCAAAGTATCAGACCCGACCGATAACAAGCTTCCAGAGATACCAGGAACTTTGGAATAATCAGGCAATGACTCAACACTCTGCTCAGCGAAGCTTGGACACGCCAATACCATCGCTAACAGTGAACCAATTGGCAAACGCATCCTGCGTATTAAGTCACTCATGACACAGTCAATCGGTTTGGCAACGTGAAATGGAAACGACTGCCGACGCCCACTTCACTTTGAATTTCGAGATGTGAATCGTGGTGGCTAAGCGCATGCTTTACAATCGCTAATCCAAGACCACTACCACCGGTATCACGAGAGCGGGCTTTATCTACACGATAGAAGCGCTCTGTGAGTCGATGTAAGTGTTGAGGCTCAATACCATCACCAGTATCTGACACATCTAAGCACGCGCCTTGGCTGGTTTGATACCAACGCACTTTGACCGTTGCACCTGCGGGTGTGTATTTAACCGCGTTATAAACCAAATTCGATATCGCACTTCTCAATTGGTCTTCATCGGCAAGAACTCGTAGGCTCTTATCGATATCAAACTCAAGCTTATGTTCGCGCTCACCGCTAAGGCTCGCCGCTTCTTTCTCAAGAACCTCAAGCATCGCCGGAACGTTGACCACTTCATCCAACTCATGCATTGGCGCCGCTTCAATTTTCGAAAGCGTGAGTAGTTGATTAACCAAACTGTTCATTCGATTGAGCTGCTCAGTCATTACGCCATGCGCCTTGGTCCACATTGGGCCAACGATCATGTCTGGATCTTCGGTCATTTCAAGGTAACCTTGAAGGACGGTCATCGGCGTACGCAATTCATGAGAAACGTTAGCGAAGAAGTTACGGCGCATGCCTTCTAACTGCTTAAGCTGGGTCACATCACGTACCACCATCAGGTGTTCACCCTCGGTATACGGCACAATACGCAGCTCGAGCATACGCTCCACATTCAATGGAGAAGGCATCTCTAATGGCTCAGAGAAATCTTGCTTATTAAGGTACTTAATAAAATCTGGAGTACGAATCAAATTCGAGATCGGTTGACCTGAATCATCTGGCCAACGAAAGCCCAGCAAATACTGAGCTAGCTTGTTACACCAAACGATATTGCCTTCACCGCGAAATACCACAACGGCATCGGGAAGCGATTCTGCACCGTTACGGAAACGGCGGATAAGGTTAGTCAGTTCTTTGCGTTTGCGACGCTGTCTCTGCTGCATACGATAAATACCGTTAAACAGAGATTCCCAGTTCCCAGAGCCTGAAGGTGGAGTTAGACGCTTCTCATCCCACAGCCATGCGGACAAACGCATTTGGTTGTGTAGATGCCAGCCGAGCTGCAATACCGTAGCAGCCAGCAGCAACCAAGGTAGGTAACCGAATATCCATCCGACTAAAACCCATGGTGCGTAAAAAAAAGCCAGCTCCCAAGCCAGCTTTTTCCAGGTTAACTTTTCAACCATTCAGGACTCCGTAAACTGGGCAGCGAAGCCACATTAAGCCTTTGTAGAAAAACGGTAGCCAGCGCCACGAACCGTTTGGATTAGCTTATCGTGACCTGCAGACTCAAGCGCTTTACGCAGGCGTCGAATATGTACATCAACCGTTCGGTCTTCAACGTAAACATTGGTACCCCAAACGTTGTTAAGCAGCTGCTCTCGGCTGTACACACGCTCTTGGTGAGTCATAAAGAAATGCAGCATTTTGAACTCTGTTGGTCCCATATCAACTGGACCTTCGCTTGCGGTAACACGATGAGATACTGGGTCTAGCTTAAGACCTTGTACATCAATCACATCTTCTAGTGCAGTAGGCGTTACACGGCGGATAACCGCTTTCAGGCGAGCAACGAGCTCTTTGGGTGAAAATGGCTTGGTGATGTAATCATCAGCACCCACTTCTAAACCACGCACCTTATCTTCTTCTTCGCCACGAGCCGTTAGCATCACCACTGGGATGTTGCGAGTTAACTCTTCACGCTTCATGTGCTTGATAAAGTTTATCCCGCTACCACCAGGTAGCATCCAATCTAGTAATACTAGATCTGGGAAAGGTTCACATAGCTTGTTTACCGCTGTATCGTAATCTTCAGCCTCTACTGCTTGGTAGCCTTTTTGTTCAAGTACAAAACACAGCATCTCACGAATAGGTGCTTCATCTTCAACGACCAGAATCCTTCTCGACATAATTGAATAGCCTTAGTATTTAATCAACGCATTGCATTATCTGGTTTAATTATGACACTTTTGTGACCTTTGAAAACAAATTTTCATATAACTGTCTCAAACATTTCACTTTTAATTTTTATTGCAGGTATAAGACAAATGGATCGAAATCTCCTATGATGAGCGTCTTCAGATAAAGGTATGAGAAATATTTATGTGGTTTAAGAATTGCCTCGTCTATCGCTTTAATCGTGATATAGACTTCAACGCAGATCAGCTAGAGAAACAACTTGAAGAGTTCCGTTTTACCCCTTGTGGTAGCCAAGACAAACAGAAGTTTGGTTGGGTAAATGCGATGGGTAGACACGGCGATATGATGACGCACGTATCAGAAAACCGCATTCTCATCTGTGCAAAGAAAGAAGAGAAAATGCTTCCTGCTTCTGTTATCAAAGATTCATTGAATGCAAAAGTAGAAACGCTTGAGGCAGAGTCTGGTACTCCTCTAAAAAAGAAAGAGAAAGACAGCCTAAAAGAAGACATCATCATCGATCTTCTTCCTCGTGCTTTCAGCCGCAGTAACTTCACTTACGCACTGATCATGCCGAAAGAAGGCTTTATTGTTGTTGATGCTAGCAGCTACAAAAAAGCAGAAGACGTATTGGCATTACTACGTAAAACTATGGGTAGCCTGCCAGTAGTGCCTGCTATTCCAGAGCAAGCAATTGAAACAACTCTGACAGAATGGGTGAAATCAGGTGATACGCCTCAAGGTATCACTATGCTTGATGAAGCAGAGCTAAAGTCTATTCAAGAAGACGGCGGCATTGTTCGAGTTAAGAAACAAGAACTAGAAGCTGATGAGATTAAGAACCACATCGAAGCCAATAAGATGGTGACGAAACTTCTTATCAACTGGCAAGACCGTATTGAATTCATTCTTGCAGAAGATGGCAGCATCAAACGCCTAAAATTCAGTGATGAGCTCAAAGACGAAAACGACGATATTCCTCGTGAAGATCAAGCTGCGCGTTTTGATGCGGACTTCTCTCTACTTTGTGGTGAGTTCAGTGTTTTCCTTCCAAACCTATTTGAATCATTAGGCGGGTTAACTCAACCTAACGCTTAATCAGTCAAACTATAGGCTCAGGTGCTAACGGTATCTGAGCTTATTTCTCACTAAGTTCTCACTTATATCTGCCTCTAGACCCTCTTGTTAATGTCATTGCTATCTTTAGGGCTATCAACCAAACTCATTTTAGCGTAAAATTTGCGCCCCTTTGATATCACTTGGTGGTATCAACCTGACTTGAGATCAGATTAGAGAACGAAGCAATGACTACACAAAAACCATTTGTACCTGAACTATTATCACCGGCAGGAAGCCTCAAAAACATGCGTTACGCATTCGCCTACGGCGCAGATGCAGTATACGCAGGCCAGCCACGTTACAGCCTTCGTGTTCGTAACAACGAGTTCAATCACGAAAACCTACAAATCGGTATCGATGAAGCTCATGCTCAAGGCAAAAAGTTATATGTTGTATGTAACATTCAGCCGCACAACTCTAAATTAAAAACATTCATTCGCGACCTCAAACCAGTTGTAGACATGGGCCCTGACGCGCTTATCATGTCAGATCCTGGTCTTATCATGATGGTTCGTGAAGCATTCCCTGAAATGCCAATCCATCTTTCTGTTCAAGCAAACGCAGTAAACTGGGCGACCGTTAAGTTCTGGTCAACTCAAGGCGTTGAGCGTGTGATCTTATCTCGTGAGCTATCGCTTGAAGAGATCGAAGAGATTCGCGAACACTGCCCAGAAACAGAGCTAGAGATCTTTGTTCACGGAGCTCTTTGCATGGCTTACTCAGGCCGTTGTCTGCTTTCTGGTTACATGAACAAGCGCGATCCAAACCAAGGTACTTGCACCAACGCTTGCCGCTGGGAATACAAAACAGAAGCAGCGAAAGAAGACGAAAACGGTCAGATCGTTGAAGCAAACCCTACTGGTGTTGCTATTCAAGAAGTAGAAACGCAAGACATTGAAGTTCAAGATGAGCGTCCAGACAACACACTAGGCCTTGGTAAACCAACAGACGAAGTGGTTCTGCTTTCTGAATCACACAAGCCAGAAGAGAAAATGGCAGCGTTTGAAGATGAGCATGGTACTTACATCATGAACTCAAAAGACCTTCGTGCAATCCAACACGTTGAGCGCCTAACGAAGATGGGTGTTCACTCTCTGAAGATTGAAGGTCGTACTAAGTCTTTCTACTACTGTGCACGTACTGCTCAGGTTTACCGTAAAGCTATTGACGATGCAGTGGCAGGCAAACCATTCGATGAAAGCCTAATGGGTACACTAGAGAGCCTAGCTCACCGTGGTTACACTGAAGGCTTCTTACGTCGCCATACACACGATACATACCAAAACTACGAGTACGGTTACTCTATCTCTGACACTCAACAGTTTGTTGGTGAGTTCACAGGTAAGCGCCGTGGTGACCTAGCGGAAGTAGAAGTGAAGAACAAGTTCCTAGTAGGCGACAGCTTAGAAATGATGACACCGAAAGGTAACGTTGTTTTCAAACTAGAAGTTATGGAAAACCGCAAATCTGAAGCGGTCGACGATGCGAAAGGTAACGGTCACTTTGTATTTATTCCTGTACCAGCAGATCTAGATCTAGAGTACGGCTTGCTGATGCGTAACTTGAGCGAAGGCCAAGATACACGTAACGCATCAGGCAAATAATTTTTACTTAAGCGACTTACTTGAGAAGAAAATAATGGCTCTGTTAATTACTGACAAGTGCATAAACTGCGATATGTGTGATCCTGAATGCCCAAATGGTGCAATCACTATGGGCGACAGCATCTTCGAGATCGATCCTGATTTATGTACAGAGTGTAAAGGTCACTATGAAAAGCCAACATGCCAGTCAGTGTGTCCGATTACAAAATGCATCATCACTGACCCAAACCATATTGAAACTGATGACGAGCTACTTGAGAAGTTTGTTATCATTCAAGGCTTGACCTAAAAGAAGAAAGGTTCAACTTAACCATAAGTTGAACCTTTTTTTTCATCCTGATTTTCCGATTGGATAAATATTGCAGAAGAGCTCTTTTTCAAATTGATATTCGAGTCGTTCTCGCCAGTTTATTGATTGAGCTATAGGAACAAGATAAAAGTTTTCCCTGCTGGTATCGGTCACAAATGCCATTCCATACTGCATCAATTCATAGTGAACATCATTTACGAAACTAGGGTCTAAACGTTGTCTGCCTGTTAGCTGATTGATGTCATCTCTTGAAATTGAAATACCCGAGCTTTCAGCGTTGAACCTATGTCTTAACCATTCTGAAAATTCCTTCGCACAAATCATAGTCATAGTCTTATCCTTGAATTATCTATCGACGGGTATCAGACTCTGATTTCGCATACTGCATATAAGCCGCATCTTTCACCCCAAAACACTCAATCCCTGACCAAACCTTGTCAAATTCGCCATCGCCCTTGCTGATACCGTTATTGCTTTTATTAATATCAAACGATGTTCTTAATCTCGTGTTTATAAACTCTAGACAAAAGTGTGATATTTCTCCAGTTTTAGAGCCGAAAAAACCAGTGGCAGTACCACTGTAAAAAGCCTCGATGAACAGGATTACTTATTCGATATCAAGGCCAAACACTGACTTGGCATCACTTTAACTTTTTTCTTTTTCTTAGTTTTCGCTACTTTTTTAGGAGGTGGAACTGGAACAGTCTTTGGAGCCCAACTTGCAAGTTCATCTCCACAACCGTCACCTTTAGGAGGGCTCGCTTGAGCTATGCAGTTTGAACTGCCTTCAGGACACTTTAAACGAACGTGGAAGTGGGAGTGGTGTCCCCACCAAGGTCTTATTTTGCCTAACCAAGCTCTATCATTAGCGTCAGAGTTTTCTTGTTCACAAAGGGTTTGCTTGATCACTGGATGAACAAAAATACGCACCACTTTTTCATCTTTCGCCGCATAACGAATAACTTGAAAATGATCATCGGTCCAATTCGATTCACGCAATTTGTAGTTGGTAAGATCCACAACGCTCACAGGTTTAGGCACAGCTAATTCGTTCTCTGACAACCTCTTACTGGTTAACCTTAGCCATATATCAATATCTAACCCTGTTTGATGACTTGAATGACCTGAAGAAAAGCGCCCTCCTCTGGGAAGAGAAATATCACCGATCAATAAATTAGTATTGAGCTTCTCGCTGGTCGTGACTCCTAACCTCTCAATAAACTTTATAGCTTCTGTATGGCCATAGTAGCGCTCTCTTTGAGGGCGAATGATCTGATACCCCAAACCATTAATAGGCAAAGCCTGCGCGCCGTCTAGACAGCCATTGGCATAGCTTCCAATTGATGAGGGTGAATTTTTAGTAGGGTGACTCTCTTTTTCCCACGAAGTTGCTGATAGAGAAAATGAACAAAAGAATACAACCAGTGCAAAAAAGAACCTCATAATAATCCCAAATTACTGACGCTTACTCATTATATTAGTCGCCATTTAGGATTAGGTGCATATCGTACTTAAGTTTTTGGTGGTAGCTAGTGAATTATACCAATTAAAGTAAA
>NZ_JBFRTU010000050.1:0-1603 GCF_041474275.1 Vibrio sp. 10N.222.52.B7
TATCTTCGTATAAGGAGGTGATCCAGCCCCAGGTTCCCCTAGGGCTACCTTGTTACGACTTCACCCCAGTCATGAACCACAAAGTGGTGAGCGTCCTCCCCGAAAGGTTAAACTACCCACTTCTTTTGCAGCCCACTCCCATGGTGTGACGGGCGGTGTGTACAAGGCCCGGGAACGTATTCACCGTGACATTCTGATTCACGATTACTAGCGATTCCGACTTCATGGAGTCGAGTTGCAGACTCCAATCCGGACTACGACGCACTTTTTGGGATTCGCTCACTATCGCTAGCTTGCTGCCCTCTGTATGCGCCATTGTAGCACGTGTGTAGCCCTACTCGTAAGGGCCATGATGACTTGACGTCGTCCCCACCTTCCTCCGGTTTATCACCGGCAGTCTCCCTGGAGTTCCCGACATTACTCGCTGGCAAACAAGGATAAGGGTTGCGCTCGTTGCGGGACTTAACCCAACATTTCACAACACGAGCTGACGACAGCCATGCAGCACCTGTCTCAGAGCTCCCGAAGGCACACCTGCGTCTCCGCTGGCTTCTCTGGATGTCAAGAGTAGGTAAGGTTCTTCGCGTTGCATCGAATTAAACCACATGCTCCACCGCTTGTGCGGGCCCCCGTCAATTCATTTGAGTTTTAATCTTGCGACCGTACTCCCCAGGCGGTCTACTTAACGCGTTAGCTCCGAAAGCCACGGCTCAAGGCCACAACCTCCAAGTAGACATCGTTTACGGCGTGGACTACCAGGGTATCTAATCCTGTTTGCTCCCCACGCTTTCGCATCTGAGTGTCAGTATCTGTCCAGGGGGCCGCCTTCGCCACTGGTATTCCTTCAGATCTCTACGCATTTCACCGCTACACCTGAAATTCTACCCCCCTCTACAGTACTCTAGTTCACCAGTTTCAAATGCAGTTCCGAGGTTGAGCCCCGGGCTTTCACATCTGACTTAATGAACCACCTGCATGCGCTTTACGCCCAGTAATTCCGATTAACGCTCGCACCCTCCGTATTACCGCGGCTGCTGGCACGGAGTTAGCCGGTGCTTCTTCTGTTGCTAACGTCAAGATGCGCAGCTATTAACTACACCCCCTTCCTCACAACTGAAAGTACTTTACAACCCGAAGGCCTTCTTCATACACGCGGCATGGCTGCATCAGGCTTTCGCCCATTGTGCAATATTCCCCACTGCTGCCTCCCGTAGGAGTCTGGACCGTGTCTCAGTTCCAGTGTGGCTGATCATCCTCTCAGACCAGCTAGGGATCGTCGCCTTGGTGAGCCATTACCTCACCAACTAGCTAATCCCACCTAGGCATATCTTGACGCGAGAGGCCCGAAGGTCCCCCTCTTTGGCCCGTAGGCATTATGCGGTATTAGCCATCGTTTCCAATGGTTATCCCCCACATCAAGGCAATTTCCTAGGCATTACTCACCCGTCCGCCGCTCGACGCCCATTAACGCACCCGAAGGATTGTTAGTGTCGTTTCCGCTCGACTTGCATGTGTTAGGCCTGCCGCCAGCGTTCAATCTGAGCCATGATCAAACTCTTCAATTTAAGATTTTGTGACTCAACGAATACTGACTTCAAAACTA
>NZ_JBFRTU010000051.1:0-928 GCF_041474275.1 Vibrio sp. 10N.222.52.B7
AGATTCAACGGTAAAGGTTTGCTGGAAGCTTTCCCCTGCGCCTAAATGTTGGACTTTATCATTGTCAATATCGTATGACCAATGGCCCTTTGCGTTGATATTGAACCGACCACCTTCGGCGGTGGTGATGGTTTGTGCAATAAAACCGGCTTGGTCGTGATCGGGGTCAATCACGTGTAACGTGCCGCCACTGCTGAGTTGATTAGTGGTATTGCCAAAGGAAGTGTGATCTTCGTAAACATGATTATTGAGGCTGGAGTAGGGCGTTACTTCAATTTTTGCTTGGTTATCTTCACCGGTCACCTTCACCATAATGGTGAGCTTTTGACCATCATTGGTTTCGATTTCGTAGGGGAGCTCCATCGACTCGCCAGCATGTAGGCTACCAATGAGATCGTCCGCATGACGATTGGTAACAGCTTCTAATCTGAATTGATAAGTGCCATTAGGCCAAACATCAAGGTGACCAGGCTCAAACCCTTGGCCTAAATACTTCCCGCTAAAAACAAACTGAGTGTTATCACCACTATCAGGGTCAATTAGCTGAAGCTGGCCTCTATAGAATTTAAATTCACTATCCAGCGCTTGTGTTTCAGTGAGCTGAATGACATTAGAAACCAGTGTGGCTTTATCATCTGTCCCGGCAATCGTAAGCGTGGCGGTTTGTTGCGTACTTCCACCATGGCCATCTTCTACTTGATAAGTGATAGCGATTTGTTGCGACTGACCATTGGCCAAATGGTTAAATGCGGGATCAGTGGCATCAACAATTAATGTATGACCATCAGTATCTAAGGTAATGCCCGTTGGAAGTTGGCCCGACTGAGGTTGACCATCGATGGCATATTCAAGGTGACTGATGGTTAAAGCGTCGCCGTCTTTGTCTGTGGCACCTACTAGCAGATTGAGGGTGTGATGATTATCGGCC